>NZ_DATCTO010000080.1 GCF_036567905.1 Candidatus Binatus sp. | reverse complement strand
CAGATTTTCGCGTCTTCTCGCCGCGGGTGCGGGGGCCGCAGCCCCTGCCGCGCACCGCGCAGGTGATTTTTCCTTCACCCCTGCTCACCCCTGCCGCGGCGAATCGCACAAGGTGGACGGTAATTTAACTCTTGTTATGTCTTGTGTCGCCCTGATAGGCTCTGAATCTCCGATGGAAACCGAACGCCAATCTCGTCAACCGCGAGCCGCATGGCCCTTCGATCTTCGGGTCTTCGCCGCCGTGGCCGGGCTATGGGCGCTGTGTCTGGCGATCAGGGCGTTCGTTCACGTTGGCGATTTCGAGGTCGTCGATCCGATCGAGACTATTTTTGCCGGCATGCGATTCAACGGCAACGCGGCGCGCGTGGTGCTGATCGTCGAGGCGGGAATTTTCGCGGCGATGGCGATCGGAGTTTTTGCCCGTCGTCGATGGGGTCTGTTGCTCGCGCTTTGCTACATGGTCCAGGTCGTGATGAGCCATCTCGCGTTCGCGATCGCGTACCTGCCGATTCGATCGGAATGGGTGAACGTGCGCGTGGTCGCATCGGAGGGTCCGATGATGGTGCTGATCACGCTGTACCTTTGGATTCGCGCGTGCGATTTGATTTTCGATTCGCTTCCGATCCCCACCGATGCGCGCGCGCGCCAATCGTCAGACGCGAATCATCGGGCGGCGGTTCGCGCGGATTCCGGCGCCGGCGATGTCGCCGCTATGGCTGATTGAGCATCTGATTGGTGGCGACGGTAGGAGTCGGTCTATCCCGCCTCTACGAGATCACTGGAAGGCGGCTCTTTAGTCCCAGACCGCAATTCGCTGCAACTCCACGCGCATATCTTGATGCGTGTCATGTCTCTGACCGAACAATTCCACGACAACATTCGTAGGAAGGACACCTTGCGGCACGTCTCCGTGAATATCAGGCAAGTCCCATGGCTTATCGTCGATATCCGTTATCGACTGAGATGGGCTCGCGATGAGGAAAACTTTAACCCGAGCGACGACCACGTTCCCATTGTCTTCAAATTCTCCGAGGAAGCAGCTCAGATTGTCCCCACCGTAAATCTTCCCGTCCTTCAGGAACATGACGCCGTAGCCGGGTTTCGCGTCCGCATCCAATCCTTCGTATCGCGCGATGTAGAACCCATCGAATCGTGTTGGCATTTTAGTCTCCTCAATTTTCCACAGACTCTCAGTTGCGGATATTGAACTGGGAAGCGGGTTTTCGCCCTACCATTTGCTAATGTCAAGACACTTTTTGAACTTCGCCTTCAGAACGGGAAGCTGCTCCATCAGCCATCCAAGTTCCGCGCTTTTGATTTCGGCTATTTTCTTGGGGTCATAGTAGGCAGCACGAATGTACCATAACTGGCACGCGAAGATGATGAGTCAACGACGCCCAACGGAGAGGGGGAATTGGTGGCGACGGTAGGAGTCGAACCTACGACACTGCGGATATGAGCCGCATGCTCTAGCCAACTGAGCTACGTCGCCACCGGGAACCGTCAAATCTAGCGTGAGCGCGCCAGCCGCGAAAGACCGCGCGCAATTCGTTCAGCGCAGCGGGATGCTGCGGGTCTTGACCGCGCGATGCCCGCGCTGGACCTGGTAGAGCACGCCCTCGGTGAACTCGACGCAGGTCAGCTTGCCGCCGTACACCAGGCCGGTGTCGATGCCGAGTTTGTACGGCAGG
The DNA here is from genome assembly GCF_036567905.1 of Candidatus Binatus sp. NCBI lineage: Bacteria > Candidatus Binatota > Binatia (SeqCode) > Binatales (SeqCode) > Binataceae (SeqCode) > Binatus (SeqCode) > Binatus sp. (SeqCode). The sequence continues at coordinate 24,352 of NZ_DATCTO010000080.1, read as the reverse complement.
TCGATCATCACGCCACGCATCGGAGTATGGCCGAACACCACCGTCGCGTCGATTTTGTGCGGACTGAAAATGAACTCCTGCCGAATCCACAGCATGTCCTCGGGCTGCTGCTCCTCGAGCTGGCGGCTCGGCATGATGCCGGCGTGGACGAAGAGGTAGGGCGGCCGCAGGTAGCTGGTGGCCAGCCGGCTCATGAAGTCGAGGTGCGCGGCGGGCAGCCGCGCGAAGGCGTCCTCGAGGTCTTCCTCGTGCACGCCGTAGCTGTCGAGCGTCGCGATGCCGCCGTTGAACAGAAACGACTCGCCGTAATTTCCCGGCATGCCGAGAAACGACAGCATCATGTCCTCATGATTGCCCTTCAGGAACACGCATTCCGCATCGCCGCGTTCCAGCTCCAGCGCAAGCTCGATAACGTCGCGCGCCGATGGGCCGCGATCGACGTAGTCGCCGACGAATACCACCGTGTCGCCGGCGGTCGGCGCGATCGACTTGAGAATCGCGTCCAGTTCATCGGGGCATCCGTGGATATCGCCGATCGCGAACACGCGTCCCCCGGGTTTCGATTTTCGATTGGTCGTCATCGCCAGGCGAGCTTGGCGTCAGTCGGCGCGCCTGGAGCCGCGGTTGTGGAGCAAGTCGATCAACGACTTGCGGTCTTCAATTATGCGGCGCGCGGCGCTGTAAGGGTTCAGTTTGCCCGCCGCAATCTCGTCGAGCACGCCGCGAGCGCCACCGTCGGCGACGGCGCGTGCAGTGCGCTCCTCCAGTTCGGCAGACAGAACCTCCACGAACTCGCGGGTGCGGCGCTCGGACTCGCGCGCCGGATCGATATGTGCGCGGATGTATTCGCCGTGCTTCGCAATCGCGCTGACGACCGCGTCGACACCTTGATCGATCGCGGCCTGCGTGAGCAGCACCGGCGGCCGCCATCCGTCGCCGGAGCGCAGATGCACGCCAAGTTCCAGCTCGGCCTTGACCCGGTCGGCGCCTTCGCGGTCGGCCTTGTTGACGACGAACACGTCGGCGATTTCGTTGAGCCCGGCCTTCATCACCTGCACCGCGTCACCCGCCTCGGGCACGGTAACGACGACGGTGGTGTCGGCCAGATCCATTATCGAAAGTTCGGTCTGTCCCACGCCGACGGTCTCGATAATGATAACGTCGCTGCCGTAAGCGTCGAGCAGTTTGACGATTTCGCGCGCGGCGCGGCTGAGTCCGCCGTGGCTGCCGCGCGAGGCGAGGCTGCGGATGTACACGCCGGCGTCCTTGTAATGGTCGGTCATGCGGACGCGATCGCCAAGTACGGCGCCGCCGGAAAACGGGCTCGACGGATCGATGGCGAGGATGGCGATTTTTTTGCCGAGCGCGCGATACTTCGCGATCAGATGGTTGACCAGCGTTGATTTTCCGGCGCCCGGCGGCCCGGTTATTCCGACCACCTGTGCGCGCCCGGTTTGTGCGTAGATTCGCTCGATGATTGCGCTCGACCCGGGCGCGCGATTCTCGACCATCGTGATCATCTGAGCCAACGCGCGCATCTCGCCCGCCTCGAAACGCTTGAGCAGCGCGTCCAGCCGCGCGTCTGTGGTCTGGACAGTCGCGGTGGACTCGGCAGAATAGGGTCGGGATTCAGCAGGCATACGAGCTTGTCCAATCATGATAGCGGCTTGCGATCGGGCGGCGCAACAAAACCTCTGCGGGTGAATAGATCGCGCGGGGCGGCATTGTTTTCCCGGCGTCCGCGCCTTAGTCTCGATTTACGGAATGAAGCTTCCTGACATTTACACTGACTGGAAAATCGTGGGCGGGCTCGCACTGATCATGCTGGGCGCCGCCAACTGGGCCGTCGGGCTGGAACGGACTCAGACTTACAGCCGGATGACCATCGCGCGCGCGCAACCGGCCGCCGGAACGGACTATCGGAGCTTCGCCGAACTCGATGCGGGCGCGGGTGGCGCTGCGGTCCTGGAACCGCTCACGGCTGAGCAACGGCAGGCGTCGTACGCGACGGCGCGGACGGATTTTTATCACGCGGTATTTCTGGCGGGTCGCGCGATGGTGTTGCTTGGGCTGCTGGTCACTTTGCTGGGCTTCATGAGTGTGATTCAGCAGGATTCCCGCCGCGCGTTTCGCCGCCCCGAGGACGACGCGCCGCTGCCGCGCGGGTTGCCGGGCACTCCACGCGCTCCGCAATAGAATTTCTACAATGGTAACGGAGCTATCCGGGCGCGCCTGCGCGAAGATCAATTTGTTCCTGCGCGTGACCGGGCGCCGCGGCGACGGCTATCACGAACTCGATTCGGTGTTTCTGCCGGTGTCGCTCGCTGACGAAATTCGCCTCGAAATCCGTACCGCGGACGAGCCCTCGGTCACCGTCAACTGCAACTTCCCGGAACTCGCCAGGAGCCAGAACAATCTGGCGGCGCGCGCCGCGCGCTCATTCATGAGCGAATTCGATTTGACCGCCGAAGTGCTGATCGATCTGGAAAAACACATCCCGGTGGGCGCTGGACTCGGCGGCGGATCGAGCGACGCCGCCACGATATTGTGCCTGATGGCGGCGGCGGCGCATCTCACCGACGAAGATGCGGCAAGCAGGCTGCATCGAATCGCGCTTTCGCTCGGCGCCGACGTGCCATTTTTTTTGGATCCGCGGCCGTCGCGGGTGACGGGGATCGGCGAGCGGACCGTGGCCATCGCGGGAGTCCCGCGCTTGCCCATCGTTATCGCCGTGCCGCCGTTCGAGGTCTCCACCGCCGCGATCTTTCGCGAGCTTAAGCCCGCGGGATGGAGCGCGGCGGCGCCCGACGCGCACATCGCGGCGATCGCGCGCGGCGATATCTCGGCAGAGCTCGCGGTAAACGACCTGGCCGCGGTCGCGATCGCGCGATTCCCCGAGATTCGCCGCCTTAAAGGATTACTTGAAGATTTGGGCGCCCGCGCGGCGCAAATGTCGGGCAGCGGCGGCGCGGTCTTTGGCCTGTTTGATTCGACCGAGGCGGCCGAAAGCGCGGTGATGAAGATCCGCCGGCGTGCACCGTTCGCAACGGTGATTGCGGCGACGACGCTGGATGGTAATGCCGACGGCGAATCCGATGACGAATCCGACGCCGGGTAGCCTGAAATCCAGCAAGCGCAGCGGGGCTGTGCATGGTCGCGGGAGCGACGCATTGACAGCGAAAAACCGCATCAATAACATCGCAATTCCTGCACACCGGCTGCTAAAGTCGAAGTCCGGGCAGGTTCGCCGCGACAGTTGTGCGGTGCGGTCTCGCGGCGGTTCGGTCCGAACCGATTGGATTGCTCGAGATTCGCCGGCTGGGCGCCCACATGGCGTTTCGCCGGCGGTTGGCTTTAACTGTCTGATTGGGAGAAGCGCGGGCCCTGAGCCTTTGAATCCAAATGCGCTGGGCGGTCGCCAAGCTGGTAAGGCACCAGGCTTTGGACCTGGCATTCGAAGGTTCGAATCCTTCCCGCCCAGCCAACCTGTGCGGTAGTTTGCGGTACTTGAAGAATCACATGATGATCACGACGCGGGGGAATTGAAGATGTCGGACGGGGTCAAGGACCAACTCGAAGTTTTCACCGGGAACTCCAATCCCGCGCTCGCGCGCGAGGTGACGGAACATCTCGGCGTGAAGCTGGGCGAAGCCGAGGTTGGCCATTTTCCCGACGGCGAAGTGATGGTCGAAATCCGCGAGAACGTGCGCGGCGGCGATTGCTTCGTCATCCAGTCGACCTGCACGCCGCCCAACGAGAACCTGATGGAACTGATCCTGGTCACCGATGCGCTCCGGCGCGCGTCGGCCGGGCGCATCACGGCGGTGATCCCGTACTTCGGCTATGCCCGGCAGGATCGCAAGGTTGCGCCGCGCGTGCCGATCAGCGCAAAGGTGGTAGCCGACCTGATCACGACCGCGGGCGTGAATCGGGTGCTCACGGTGGATCTGCACGCTGGCCAAATTCAGGGCTTCTTCAACATTCCGGTGGACAACCTGTACGCGATGCCGGTGTTGATCAATTACCTGCGCAAGCGCATCGAAGGAAAGAAGGTTTCGGTGGTGTCGCCCGACGCGGGCGGCGTGGAACGCGCGCGCGCCTACGCGCGGCGGCTCAACGCGAACCTCGCGATTATCGACAAGCGCCGCCGGCGCGCGAGCGAAGTCGCCGAGATGCAACTGGTGGGCGAAGTGAAGGACTCGATCGCGCTGCTGGTTGACGACATGATCGATACCGCCGGCACCATCACCGAGGCGGCCAAGGTGGTCGCCAACGCCGGCGCGTCGGAAGTAATCGCAGTCGCGACGCATCCGATCCTGTCGGATCCGGCCTGCGAGCGCCTGAATAAATCGAACATCACTGAAATTGTTACGACCAACACTATCCCGCTGCGCGCCAAGGCACAGGCCGAGCTCACCAAGCTCCGGGTGCTGTCGGTCGCAAGCCTGCTGGCGGAAGCGGTCAAGCGAATTCATAATGAGGAGTCGGTAAGCTCGCTCTTTGCATGAGCGCGCCAACCATCAAGCGAGGACACAATGGAGACCGGTGAACTAGCCTGCGAGAAACGCGCCACCCGACCCAAGGGTCAGAACAACGCGCTGCGGCGCAATGGCCGCGTGCCCGCAATATTGTACGGACCCACGACCGCGCCGATGCCGCTGGCGATCGATCGGCTGGAACTGAAGGCCAGGATTTCGGCGGCCGCGCACACCCGCATCGTCAAGCTCAAGTCGAGCGCTGCGGAGATCGACGGCAAGCACGTGATTTTCAAGGACGTGCAGCGCGCGCCGGTGTCGGGCGAGATCCTGCACGCGGATCTGTACGAGGTGGATCTCAACCGGCCGATTCGCGTCGAAGTGGCGCTCAAGTTCACGGGCAAGGCCAAAGGCGTCGCCAACGGCGGAATCCTGGCGCCGCTCGCGCGCACCGCTACGGTGGAATGCCTGCCGCTGGAAATTCCCGACTCGATCGAGGTTGACGTGTCCGACGTCGATATTCACGACGTCATTCACGTCTCGGCGGTCAAGTTCCCCGGCAGCGTCAAGCCGATCTTCGACACCGATTATCCAGTGGTCAGCGTGCTGCCGCCGACCGTTGCGGAAGTGGCAGTCGTCGCAGTTGCGGAACCGGTCGAAGGCGCGGTTGTCGAGGGTGCGCCGGTGGAAGGCGCCGCGGCCGCTCCCGCCGAGGGTGCAGCCAAAGAAGGCGGCGACAAGGACAAGACGGCCAAGAAGCCCGAGGCGGCCAGGAAGCCCGAGGCGGCCGAGAAAAAGAAGTAGCAGTTGTTTTCGTTGCTCGTGCGCGTCGCGAAGCAATCGCCTGCTGGCGGCGCGCGCGAGCAATATAGATGTGAGGGGAACGGGCGGGCAGCGGATGCTGCAAGTCCGGTGCAGGGGGAGGGGCCGCTATGAGTTTCGTCCATCTTCACGTCCACACGCAGTACAGCCTCCTCGACGGCGCCAACAAAATCGGGCCGCTCATCGATCACGCCAAGGCGTCCGGGATGGAAGCGATCGCGATGACCGATCATGGCAACATGTTCGGCGCGGTCGAGTTTTATCAGAAGGCCAGGGCGGCCGGAGTCAAGCCGATCATTGGATGCGAGGCGTACCTGGCGCCGGGCAAGCGCACCGATCGCACGCAAGTTGCGCGCAGCGACGACTTCGACGGCGGCGGCAACTTTCATCTGATCCTGCTCGCGCAGAATCGTGAAGGTTATCGAAATCTCTGCAAGCTGCTCACGACCGCGTACCAGGACGGGCTCTACTACAAACCGCGCATCGACAAGGAAATTCTCGCCGAGCTGTCCGGCGGATTGATCGTGCTGTCGGGCTGCCTGTCAGGCGAGATCGCGCGATGGCTCCGGCAGGATCGCATGGACAAGGCGCGCGAGACCGCCGAGTCGTACGCCAAAATGTTTCCGGGCCGCTACTATCTCGAACTCCAGGACAACAAGCTCCATTCGCCGTACAACGAGGCGTTGCGCGAAATCGGCAAACAGGTCGGGCTGCCGCTGGTCGCGACCAATGATTGCCATTACCTGCATCGCGAAGACGCCAAGGCGCATGAAGTCCTGCTCTGCATCCAAACCGGCAAGACCATGGCCGATGAAACGCGATGGCGTTTCGATACCGACGAACTTTACGTCAAGACGCCCGAGGAGATGGCGAGCGCATTCGGCGCGGGAGCCGAGGAGTTGCGCAACAGCGTCGAGATTGCGCGGCGAATCGATTTCGAATTCGAATTCGGCAAATTTCATTTCCCGGTTTTCAAGTCCGGTCCGGGCGTTGACCTTGACGCCGAGATGGAGCACCGAGCGCGCGAGGGGTTGACCGCCCGCCTGGCAGAGATTCGCGCGCGACGCGCTGATTTCGACGAGTCGCAGTACCAGGAACGCATCGATCGCGAGATTCCGGTAATCCGCGACATGGGCTTCTCGGGCTATATGCTGATCGTCGCCGATTTCATCGGCTACGCGCGCGGGCTTGGAATTCCGGTCGGCCCGGGCCGCGGCTCGGTGGTCGGCAGCCTGGTTTCGTACGCGCTGGGAATCACCGAGGTCGATCCCGTCGAGCATCGGCTGCTGTTCGAGCGATGGCTGAATCCGGGGCGCAAGTCGATGCCCGATATCGACGTGGACTTTTGCTTCGAGCGGCGCGACGAGGTGCTCGATTACGTGCGCAAGAAGTACGGCGACGATCGCGTCGCGCAAATAATCACGTTTGGAACGATCAAGGGCAAGCAGGCGATTCGCGACGTCGGCCGGGTGCTCGGACTGTCATTCGCGGAGACCGACAAAATCGTCAAGCTGTATCCGGCGCCCAAGCAGGGCCGCGATTTCCCGCTCGCCGACGCGCTCGAGATGGAGCCGCGGCTCAAGGCCGAGCGCAAACTGCATCCCGATCTTTTCAACTACGCGTTCAAGCTCGAAGGCCTGCTGCGCCACGCCTCGCGCCATGCGGCGGGCGTCGTCATTTCCGATCAGCCGCTCAGCGACCTGGTGCCGCTGTACGTGGACAAGGAACGCGACGAAGCCGCGCTGGCGATCACGCAGTATTCGATGAAGGGCGTCGAGGAAATCGGGCTCGTCAAGTTCGACTTCCTCGCGCTCAAGAACCTGACGCTGATCGCCGACACGCTCGCGCTGATCAAGGCCGGCGGCAAGCCGCCGCCGGACCTGAACCGGCTGCGGCTGGACGACGCCGATACCTACCGGATGCTCTCGCGCGGCGACACGGTCGGCGTGTTCCAGCTTGAGAGCTCGGGGATGCGCCGGTTCATCACGGAGCTCAAGCCGACCTGCTTCGACGACGTGATCGCGGCGGGCTCGCTGTTTCGTCCCGGTCCGCTCGACGCGATCCAGGACGGCAAAACGATGGTCCAGCATTACGTGGATCGCAAGCACGGCAAGGAGCCGGTTGAGTACGATCACCCGCTCCTGGAGCCGGTGCTGCGCGATACTTACGGGGTTATCGTGTACCAGGAGCAGGTGATGCGCGCGGCGCAGGCGCTGGCGGGATACTCGCTCGAACAGGCCGACATCCTGCGCGCCGCGATGGGCAAAAAGAACCACGCCGTGATGGAAAAGGAGCGCGAGCGGTTTATCGAGGGCGCGAAGAAACATGGCGTCAACGCCACGCTCGCCAATTCGATCTTCGAAAAGATCGAAACGTTCGCATCGTACGGATTCAACCGCTCGCACGCCGCCGCGTATGCGCTGACGACCTACACGACCGCATACTTGAAGGCGCACTATCCGCACGAGTTCATGGCGGCGCTGATGTCGCTCGACATGGACGACGTTGACAAGACCTACAAGAATATCGCGGCGCTGCGCGACATGAAGATTGCGATCCTGCCGCCCGACGTCAATCAGAGCCGGGTGAAATTCACGGTTGCGGACGGCGCGATTCGCTTCGGCCTGGCCGCAATTCGCGGGGTCGGAGCCAAGCCGGCTGAGGCAATTCTCGCGCAGCGCGAGGCCAACGGTCCGTTCGAGAGCATCGCGGATTTCTGCCTGCGCGTCGGCACGCAGTTGATCAGCCGCCGCGTGCTCGAGGCGCTGATCAAATGCGGCGCGTTCGATTCAGTGAGCGCGGTGCGCGCCGCGCTGATGGCCCAGACGGAGAATGCGATCAAGCTCGCGCAGAAAGCGCAGAGCGACGCGGAGAAAAACCAGATTGGCCTGTTCGGGGGCGCAGTAAAAGTGCCCAAGCTGGCGGCGCGCGAGCCGATTCCCGAATGGGACGCCAGGGAGAAACTGAAATTCGAGAAAGAAGCGCTCGGCTTCTACATCACGGCGCATCCGCTGGACAAGTACGATCGCGAACTCGCACGAATCAGCAAAGTCACGACCGCCGACCTGTCCGCCGCGCCCGACGGAAGCCCGGTGCAGATAGCCGGCGTGATCCACGCGGTGAAACTGAAGAACAACAAGTCGGGCAAGCGTTACGCGACCTTTTCGCTCGAGGATCGCCAGGGCGCGGTCGAAGCGATCGCATGGTCGGAGACCTATCAGAAGTTCGAGGCGATTATCATGGGCGACGAGCCGGTGGTCGCGCGCGGCAAGCTCGACGTTGACGACGAGCGCGCCCAGATAATCCTCGAAGGACTGGTGCCGCTGGACGCGGCGCTGCTCGATTCGATCCGCGAGGTGCGGATCACGGCGCCGATGAACCGGCTCGAAAACGGCGGACTCGACGCGCTCAAGGCAATGCTCTCGCGGTATCGCGGCAAATCGATGACCTACCTGCATCTCGGCCTCGACGACGGCCGCGAGGCGGTGATGCTGCTGGGCGACAGTTATCGCGTGACGCCGACGGATACGTTCGTCGCCGAGCTGGAGCAGATTCTCTCGCCCGGCGCGGTGGAATTGAGATAGAAGCGCGGGCAGGTTCGTCGAACGAGCGTCAAGCCGGCCGGGGCAGGGTGGCGTACCGGAGATCGTGAGTATCTGATAGACTCGCAGCGTAAGGTTTCCGCGATCGAGGTAACAATCTGGCAAAGTCCTACGACGTCGCCCACGAGCATCACGAAAGCGCCATCCTGGTCGGAATCGAACTCGGTTCCGAAGCGGGAATCGGCAGCGAAGAATCGCTCGACGAACTCAAAGCCCTGACCGAAAGCGCCGGCGCGGAAGTCGCCGGAGTCGTTCGCCAGCGGCTGAAAGCTCCTGACCCGCGCACCTTTATCGGCAAAGGCAAAGCCGCCGAAGTGCGCGAGCTGGCGCAGGCGAAGGGCGCGTCGCTGGCGATTTTCGACGACGCGCTCAGCCCTGCGCAGGCGCGCAATCTCGAAAACGAACTCAAGATCCGCGTGATCGATCGCAGCCAACTGATCCTCGATATATTCGCCCAGCGCGCGCATACGCTCGAGGGCAAGCTGCAAGTCGAGATCGCGCAGCTCAGCTACCTGCAGCCCCGGCTGACGCGGCAGTGGTCCCATCTTTCGCGCGTTCGCGGCGGCGGCGCCGGAGGCGGCGGCGTTGGCACGCGCGGACCCGGAGAAACGCAGCTCGAGGTTGACCGGCGCCGCCTGCGCGAGCGGCTCACCCGCCTGAAAGCGCGGCTGGGCGAGGTCGAGCGCACGCGCACGATTCAGCGCCGGCGCCGGCTCGAGGTTCCCTACCCGACCGTCGCGCTGGTGGGTTACACCAACTCGGGCAAATCCACGCTGATGAACGCGCTGACCGACGCCGGCGTCGAGGTTGCCGATCGTCCGTTCTCGACGCTCGATCCCACGATTCGGCGCCTGAAGCTGCCGGGCAAGATGAACGTGATGATTGTCGATACGGTAGGATTCATCCATCGCCTGCCCCATATGCTGATCGACGCGTTCAAGGCCACGCTCGAGGAAGTGCGCACCGCGACGATGCTGCTGCACGTGGTCGATGCGAGCTCGCCGCTAGCGGCGGAAAGGATGACGATCGTTGACGAAGTGCTCCAGGAAATCGGTGCGGGCGCGGTGCCGCGTATTGTCGTCATGAACAAAGCCGACCTGGCCGAACACCCGTCGCGCGGAAATGGCGCGCACGACATGGTCTCGATCTCAGCGCTGAAGGGCGAGGGTCTCGACGATTTGCTCGACGCTATTGGGCGCCATCTCGGCGGCTCGCGCGAGGAAGTATCGGTTACGTTCCCGGCCCGGCGCGGCGACCTGGTGGCAATGGCGCGACGGGATGGAGAAGTGCTAAGCGAGGAATACTGCGACGGGCTGGTTTCAGTGCGGGCCCGTGTGAGCGCGCCCGTCGCGGGGCGGTTGCGCAAGGCTGCGGACGCTACAATCTGACGCGCGTTGGCGATGATCCACGATGGCAGCGCCTTCACATAGCAGCGTTCGTCCGCATCACGACGCGCAGCCCGCGCCCTCGTACGGCAAACTGCTGAATCTGCCCAATTTCCTGACCCTATGCCGGCTCGTTTCGATTCCGATCTTCCTGACATTTCTTACCCGCCAACGCTACACGGCGGCGCTGTATGTCTTTATCGCGGCCGCGGTGACCGACGGACTCGACGGCGCGCTCGCCAGATGGTTCGACTCGCGCACTGAATTGGGGGCGTTTCTCGATCCGTTCGCGGACAAGTTGATGCTGGTGTCGGCGTTCGTCGTTCTGACGATCGGCGGCGAATTGCCCGGCTACCTGCTGAGCGTGGTCCTGATCCGCGACATCGTGATCGTCGTCGGCTACCTGATGATTTCGTTCTTCACCGGCGAGCGGGTGCCGGTCCGGCCGAGCTATCTCGGCAAGCTGAGCACGGTTCTGCAGTTGGGGTGCGTGATCGCCGTGCTGGCGCGAGCCGGAAACTACTGGCCCGAAGATTTCAACGCGCTGCTCATCGTAACGGTCGCGGTCACCGCGGCGTCGTTCGTACACTATATGTATCGCGGTTTGGTGTGGCTGCGATCGCGCGAGCCGGAGATGTTCGCGTAGCCGGGGCGGCCGCTGCTGCGGACAGGCGCGAGTTAGACGATCACTTTGGCGGCGCGAAGTTCCTCGACCTGACTACGTTCGATTCCGGCCTCGCGCAGAATCTCGTCGGTATGTTCGCCGAGCTTGGGCGGCACGCGCCACATCTTCATCGGCGTTTCCGAAAATCGCGCGCCGGGATTCACGGCGCGCACCTGGCCTGCGCTGGGATGTTCGTAAATCGAGAAGCTTTCGTTTTCGATGATTTCCGGATCCTGCAGGAGCGTTTCGTAATTGTGGACCGGGCCGCATGGGATGTCGGCTTTCTCAAGCACTGGCAGCCATTCGGCGGTGGTTTTTTCGGGGAAGAGCTTGGCCAGGCCGCGCATGAAATTACGCCCGCGCTCGGCGCGATCCGAGGTCTCGGGCCAGAATTCGGGATGCCCAACTGCCTCGGCCAGCCGCTTTGACTGCGCCTCGGTGAAGGGCGCGATCGTGAGCCATCCGTCTTTCGTTTTGAAAGGATCGAGCGAGGTGCTCTTGGGCGCAAGGTGCTTGAACTCGTCTTCGGGCAGCAGCGTGTAGCCGTAGATCGAATCGTTGGCCGTGAAAGCGATCATCGCCTCGAGCATCGGGACCTTGATGTACTGGCCGACGCCACGGGCGCGCGCGGCATGCAACGCGCTAACTACGGCCAGCGCCGCAGTCATCCCGGTTACTTTGTCCGCCAGCGCCATCTTGACGGAGGTTGGCTGGCCGGTTTTGACGCCCTGGATGTGGGCCATGCCGGAGTAGCCCTGGATGACGGGATCGTAGGCGGGAAAATTCGCCAGGCGGCCCTTGGGCGGAAAGCCGCAGATCGAGCAATAGACGACCTTGGGATTGGCGCGACGAATGTCGGCGTAGCCGATTCCGAGGCGCTCGGCGACACCGGGGCGATTGTTCTCGACCAGGGCATCGGCCTTTACCGCGAGCCGGCGCACGAGGTCGCGGCCGTGCTCCTTCTTGATGTCGATCACGATGCTGCGCTTGTTGCGGTTGAAGTTCAGGAACGACGCGGTGAGGCCGCCACGCTGTGGGCCGACGCCCCGGCGCATCGAGTCGCCTTCGGGCGGTTCGATTTTGATCACGTCGGCGCCAAGGTCGCCGAGCAGCTGAGTACAGAACGGTCCCGAAATGACGGCGGTCAGATCAAGAACGCGAAAACCAATCAGCGGTCCATCAGCCATGACAAAAATCCTTCAAGCGCAAGCGCTGGGCGTCAGAGATACTAGCTGCGATGGCGCGGCGAGTCACGCAGTCCGGAGTCCAATGTGGCTTTAATCAGCTATCGAACTGAAATTCTATCTGTCGGCGCAATCCCGCAGTTTACCCGTCCCAGTTCGTCAGATCATCGACGCCAAGCCTGCTTAACCCGCCCGGCGCGCGGCGTCAAGGCGTTTTCCATGAGACTCGCGGCGTGGTTTTCCTGCCTCAGTTCGCGGGCGGTGTTGGGACGCTCATGCCGAACGCAACTTTCAAGTCGTCGCCGTTGAACGGATAGACGTGGACCATCCAGCCGAAGGCCTGTTTGAGGAAATGACCGCCGGCGGCTTCACACTCGGCGGCGTCGGCGATTTTGCCGGTGAACCCGAAGCGTCCGTCAGCGAGGAAACCCAGGCGGCGGTTGATTGCCGGTGCGGACCGGCTTGACGCCACCGGCATCATGCCCGGCATGTCGAGATGCGTCGCGCCGATATCGCCGCGCAAGAGGTCGTCGAGCGTGATTCCGTTGGGCAGGCAGATGTTGGTGTGAGCGTGCCAATGCGCCACGCTCAGCGGAATCAACGCGTCGAGCTGATCGGGCGTGTAGTCGGCGGGCGCGCTATACATCGCGCCGACCAAAACGTAATCGCCGCTCGAATTTTTCACGTAAAGGATCGAGCCGGGACGGGCTAAATCGAAATGCCCGCTGTATTCCTGTGATGCGGCGCCGTAGTCGGTAAAATGGTAAACCTCCTGCGCAACCGTCGGCAGAAAAATCCGATAGCCCTCCGCCAGCGCCACTCTGGAATCGTGATACTTGACCAGCGCGCGGCGAAGCGTGTCGATCACCTCATGGGCGCGTTCGATGTCATTGGGCGTCTGCGGACGCGAGGACGTCATCACCATGTGCGCACCCATGCCCATCTGACCGCCCATCGCGTTGGGCGCCATCTCGTGGCTGTCCATATCAGCCATCGCGGCCATATCGTGCGCGAATGCAGGTGCGTTGATTGAAAGAGCGAGCGTGACAGTTAGAAAACCGAGCCGATGCCTGTTCATGTGATCCCCCGAGGCACAGCTTCACTCGCGATTGGCCCGGAGGCGCGCGTGTTTCAACGCCGGCAGTTCGCGCCGCACGCGGTCCTGATACTCGAGATCGATCGGCGCCACCACGACGCCTTCCTGATCCGCCGCGCGAGCGATCACGCGTCCCCATGGATCGACGATCATTGAATTGCCGTAGTCGCTGTAGCCGTAAATATTGGGACCGAACTGCGCGGGCGCGATCACGTACGCCTGGTTCTCGATCGCGCGGGCGCGGATCAGCGGCTCCCAGTGCGCCTCGCCGGTGGGGAAGGTGAACGCGCTCGGCACGGCGATAACTTGCGCGCCGGCAAAAGTGAGGCGCCGATAGAGTTCCGGGAAGCGAAGATCGTAACAGATGCTGAGTCCAATCGTGCCAAGCGGAGTCGCGGCGCAGACGACCTGCGCGCCGCCGACCTTGGAATCCGATTCGCGCACCGTCACGCGGCCGGGAAGATCGACGTCGAACAGGTGAATCTTGCGATACACGGCGATTTGGCCGCCGTCGGGGCCGAGCAGCGCCGACGTGTTATAGCATCGCGGCTCGCCGGCGGCCTGTTCGGTGATCGATCCTGCGACGAGGTGGATTCCGAGCTCGCGCGCCAGCCGCGACATCAGCGCGAGCGATTGACCGTCGAGCGTTTCTGCCGCAGCCGCCTGCCCGTCACGCTTGCCACGCCAATTGAAGACCTCGGGCAACGCGACCAGGTTTGCACCGCGAGCGGCGCCGGCGCGGACGAGCCGTTCGGCACGCTCCAGGTTTGCCGCCTTGTCCGGTCCGGCGGTCATCTGAATTGCGGCTGCCAGGTAGGTCATCGCGGGATTTCCATTGGGCATTATGACGCGTCGGGCATCGGGTTAGTAGCGCGACGCATTCAATAGCGGGGGGTGGTCGGATCCGCCGTCTCGGACCACGCGTCGATTCCGCCTGACAGATTGAGCACGCGGTCGAAGCCCATCCGCGCCAGGTACATCGCGACCTGCGCGCTGCGGATTCCATGATGGCATACGACGACGGTCTCGCGGCCGGGATCGAGCTCGGTCAGGCGCGAGGGAATGTCCCCCATCGGGATGTGACTCGCGCCAGGGAACGGCGCGACCGCAATTTCAGCCGGTTCGCGGACGTCCAGGATGAAGACCCGATCGCCCCTGTCGAGGCGGGCCTTGAGCGCCGTCGGTTCGATTGCGCCGATATCAGGCATCAGGCTACAGGGGAGAGCGCCACGCTACTGTTTGATGTCGTTGGAAAACAGCTCGACCTTCGAGAACCTCGGTAGCTCGGAGCATGGAATCGAAAATCGGAACGTGTCGCTCTGACCCGGCCGGATCGGATCGAAATGCGGCTTCTCGTTCAGGATTTTCTGCACCCACGCATCATCAGACAGGCTTTCGGCATGATGGTTGTAGAGGCTTTCGCCGTGAAGGACTTTGCCGTTGCGGTCCTCGAACGCGAAGTGCAGGCGGACATAGTCAATCGGCCGGCCGCTGACGTTGGTGATTTTGCCGCCGACTACCAGGTGCGGCGGCATGCAACACGAACGCATAATCATGTCGCTCGTGACTACCACCCGGAGTTGGCCGTTGGGGGCAACCTGGGTCTGCGGATGATCGGAGCGGGCGCGCATCACCGCTTCCGCGCGTGCCTGAGCGCTGTCCTTGATCTCGACGCGAGTGCCGGCAAACGTGGCGCTGGCCGCACCGAAGGCGATAAAAGTCGCGATTGCGATTAGCTTTTTCATATCAGCGACCTCTATCCGCGATCTTGGTGCGGGGCTTCGCCAGTGTCAATCTACTATCTGAACGCCGCCAGACCCGTACAAAGAGTCACCGTACCAGGAGCCACATGGCGACCGCTGAATACATTCAGTTTATGGCCGAGGCCATTGCCGAAGCCCGTCGCGGCGAGGCGGAAGGTGAGGTTCCGGTCGGCGCGATCGCGGTTGCGGATGGGCAAATCGTCGGCGCGGGGCATAACCAGCCAATTAAGCTTGGCGATCCGACGGCGCACGCGGAAATCCTGACAATCCGCACGGCCGCATCGACGCTCAAAACGTACCGGCTGACGGCGGTGTCGGTGTACGTCACGCTCGAGCCATGCGTCATGTGCGTCGGTGCGATGGTGAACGCGCGAGTCGCGCGAGTCGTTTACGGGGCGCGCGACGACAAGGCAGGTGCGCTCGGCTCGGTGTACGATATCGGCAGGGACGGCCGGTTGAACCATCGATTGGAAGTCGTCGGCGGGGTGATGGAACCGGAGTGCGCGGAGATTATGCGTGAGTTCTTTCGCGCGCGCCGCGGTGGAGCATAAGAGAAGAGGGCCGGGTGATGGGCAACTTCAGATTCTACCGCCGCGTTTCGATCTTCCCGGGTCTATCGGTCAACGTTTCGAAATCGGGTCCGAGTCTGACGGTCGGGATGCGCGGCGCGCACGTGACGCTCGGAGCCAAGGGAATTCGCAAGACGGTCGGCATCCCGGGCACCGGCATCTACTATACATCGCACAGCGGATACCATTCGGGGGCGCATTCCGCGCACGTCGAGCAGCCGATTTCGGAGCGTCAGCAGACGACCGCGCACGCGATCGCGCAGCTGATCATGTTGATCTGCATCATTGGAGGCGTGGCGCTTGCGATCGCGCTGGTCGGCTCGATCGCCGGGGGCACCGGTTCGTGAATTCAGCCGTTTTTGGGCTCCCGGCTGAGAAGGATGTCTTACTGTTGGCATAGTGTGCCCATTTGTTATCATGAACGCCCTCTTGCGGTGTTCCGCTGTTGAGAAGACTTTCGTCAGAAGACGCAGGGAAACCTGCTCGAGCGTAGCGATCTCGATGTTAAAGGGAGGGTAGCCTTTGAAATGGTCTTGTCTGTCGGTAGCAGCTATCGCAGCGTTGATCTTGTGCCTGGTACCGGCTCGAGCGCAGGTTCCTACTAGCACTCTAACTGCGGGGGGCGCCGCGCCCGGTAGCCAAGCGACGTCCACGCAATCAGAAGGGACCACCGCGAGCGGCGTCAAGAACCCGGCAATGATCGGGCAGATCGAGCATCCCGCGCCCAGCACGCAAATTCTCTTTGATCGAGAAGTCGTCGACATTCCCAACAACGGAGATTGCTTCGACTGCCCGCAGAAGGTCGCGCAAGCACTAGCCAACCACGCCGCGGTCCCTGTATCCAACCCTCGCTGCGCGGCCGCGATGAACCGTGCTCTGGAACTGCAAAGGACGCATCCCGAGTCAGAACCAGAGTGGTGACACCACTGAGATGAACGGTAGCAGGCGTCGCCGGTCATCACGACTTCATCGGCGCCGATTCGGACGCGCAGCGATTGATGACCGGGAGTATGGCCCGGAGTGGGTATGCACACCACCGAGCCGTCGCCGAAGACGTCGTGCTCGCCGTCGATCATTTTCACCCGATGCCCGTGGTCGTAGTCGTGCGGATCGTAATAGACGCTTTCGATCAGCTCGGCGCTGTGGCCGGCCTCCCATTCGCGGCGCTGAATCAGTAGGGTCGCGTTGGGCAATTGCTGGTTGCCGCCACAGTGATCGAAATGGAGATGCGAGTTGATGATGAAATCGATCTTCGAGGGCGCCACGCCGAGCGACTCGAGACGCGCCCCGATCTCCTCGCCGGGTTTGAATCCCACTGTGTGATAAGTGGCGAGCCGTCCCAGGCGGCGATTGGGATCGGTTTGCGTCTCGACGTGGAGGCCGCTGTCGAAGATCGCACGCCCCTTTGGATGCTCGATCAGATATGCGGGCACGGGCACCGTGAGGCTTCCCTTTTCGCCCGCCGGGAGCAGCGCGGCCGGGAGGGTCAACCATCCGCACGTGAACGCATAGACGCTGAGCGACATATAATCCTATTTTCGTCTGCTAATGGCCGGTCGCGCGCGGTGGATGACGCGGAGAGAAATATATAAAAGAATTGTTTGGTGCTCGAATGCAAATGACATCTTCAGAAAAGTGGTGTGGCCGCGATGCCGAGTGACAAGGCCAAGCAGAACAAGGCGCTGACGGCGACCTGCGTCGCCTGCAACAAGCCGGTGTCCACAGAAAGCGCAGTCGCGCTCACGGGCGTCGAGAACGGGCGCCACAAGCAGTACGTGGTGTGCAACGCGTGCGCGAACGGCGGATGGCGTCCGCCGGGCTTCGTGGGATTGTATTCGTTCCGCCGGGAGTAGCTCGCGGCGCGGAAATTCCGGCTGAACGCGTGAAAGGATCCCCGTGGACTCTCTCCGCTTTTTGAGAAGCAGTTCAATGAGAATCAGAATCCGTCTGGTCGCATTCGTACCGCTGCTCGTAGCGGTCGCATTGTCCGCCCCGGCGCGCGCCGCCGACGCGGCGAAAGCGGGCAGTATTAAGGTCGAAGTGACCGGCCTTCGAAACGACAAGGGGCAACTGGGATGCTCGCTGTGGTCAGGTCCCCAGGGATTTCCGCGCGACAATTCTCATAAACTACGCCGGGCCTTTGCGCCGATTCACGGCAATTGCGGCGCGTGCGTCTTCGCCGGAATCCCGGCCGGTGACTACGCCGTCTCGGTTTTTCACGACGAGAACGGCAACGGCAAGTTCGATTCGAATTTCATCGGCTACCCGCTCGAGGGCTACGGATTCTCAAACAACGTCAAGCCCCAGTTCAAAGATCCGTCATTCGACGAAACGAAATTTCACTATGACGGCATCGGCACGAAACGGATGTCGATCCAAATGATTTACCGATGATGAAAGCAGTAATCGTCGAAAAACCCGGCGATGAAAACGCGCTCAAAATTGGCGAAGTTGCCGAACCTGCAATCAAGCCCGACGAAATACTGGTTCGCGTTTAGACAGATCAGACCTTGTACAGGCGCCGGGCGTCTGCGCGGAGTTCCGATCTGAGATCTGGATGCGCGATCGACACCAACACGTCGACCCGCTGGAGAATCGATTTGCCCTTGAGATTCGCGATGCCGTATTCGGTCACCGCGTGATCTACCAACCTGCGCAGCGACGTCAGCACGCGCTCGAGAAATCCTGCCCGCGCCAGCAGATTCCGCCGAGATCGGAAAATCGTCCGATCGAGAATGATCCAAGCGCGGCATTTCGTGGGCGAGTGGCGCGGGGACGAATCCGAGCCACGGTCAGCTTGACTGCGCGGGAACAAACATCGATGCTCGTCTGTCGCGGAGAGGTTCGGGAGTTTGGTTTAACCGGCCTGACTCGAAATCAGGTGAGCCTAACGGCTCCGGGGGTTCGAATCCCTCCCTCTCCGCCACCCAGTCTGGCATGTTTCCCTACATTCTGGAGAAGCGATGAAATCGGCGCGTGGGGCGCGATTCACGCGCGGTCGTGGACCCGGAGAATGCCAACGGCGCGGCTGACGGCAAAAATCGATCAAAATTCTCTGTTCGCGCTCTTGGCATGTCCATCTGCGAACCGGCCGACCATCTTGAAGGGATGTGTTGCAACTTTGGCGGGGGTGGCTGGTAGTCTGAAGAGATCGTGAAGAACGCAACCCGACCGGCAATTTTCAAGTGGCGGCAGACGGCGCCGGAGCTGATTCTTTGTGCCGTGCGCTGGTATCTTCGGTACTCGCTGTCGCTCCGCGATGTCGAAGAGTTGTTCGCCGAGCGCGGTCTGGAGGCCGATCACACGACGATCTGGCGCTAGGTTCAACGTTACGCTCCCGAACTGGAACAGCGGCTGCGCCGTCATCTCAAGCCGACCAACAAATCCTGGTGGGTCGATGAGACCTATATTCGAGTGCAGGGCCGTTGGTGTTACCTGTATCGGGCCATCGATTCCACCGGTGCCACCATCGACTTCCTGTTATCGGCGTTGCGCGATGCCGCAGCGGCCACACGCCTGTTCCGCAAGGCTCTCAGCGATCCATCGCATCCTCAGCCCCGCGTCATCAACACTGATCAGGCCCGCCTCTATGGCGCGGCGATTGCCGCGGTGAAAGAGGAAGGAACCCTGTGCCGCCGCTGCCGACATCGGCCGGTCCAATACTTGAACAACATCCTGGAGCAGGATCATCGAGCGATCAAACGATGCGTGAAGGCCAAGCAGAGCTTTCGCGAGTACCAGGCGGCCCGGCGAACGATTGAGGGCTACGAAGCGATGCACATGATCTGGAAGGGCCAGGCGCGCTGGGTCTGCGGCAATGATGTTCGCCAACAGAATCAGTTCATCGACCAACTGTTCGATCTGGCTGCCGGAGACCTCGCCGCCCAGTTCCGCTCGGGCCGCCCTCCGTCACAGCCTTCGAAGTTGCAACACTTCCAGACCAATTCTTCGATTGTTCAGGGCGGGCTGTGATCGCCCAAGGCCGCGCCTGAGCACTGCACCGATCGTCGCAATCTGCTCAGCCGTCAATCGCTTGAGCTGGGCCCAGCAGGACTCAATTTGGAGGTCAGCGTCTCTCCTCGACCGTTCCTCGTAATACTCGCTGTGACCGAACGCCATGGCTTGATTGCGAAGAAAAGTCCGCCACGATTGCCCCGGCCGTCTGCTTCGAGCAGGCATGTAGCGCGACACGGTGGCTTGGGAGACGCTGAAACGGAGCATCAGAAGTTCACCATGGATCCGCGGCGCTCCCCAGAGAAAGTTCTCACGGGCCATCCCTGCGATCAGTTGGCGGACTTCGCTGGAAACCCTGGGGCGCCCACCGCGCCAGGGACCACGAGATCTATATCGGCAAAGCGCCGACCAGCCCGCACGGCGCCAGCGCAAGACCGTCTCGGGCTGGACGATGATCAGGCTGTCGCGCCATTGAGGCCACCAGCGCGAGAACAAGACCCAAAACAGCCGATCCCAAAGACGAAAGCACGGGCGACGAGTTCGGCTGCGCTGGAGCACGGCGATTTGATGGCGCAGCGCGATCGATTCCAACAGCAGCGCGGTGCGGGTCCGGGGTTCGCCGCTTCGGGCGACCGGGAGCGCTTCGCTTGTCGGCATCCCCATGAACGCAGGCTATCGCCAGACGTTCGAAACCACCAATGAATTCGCTCGGATTAAGATTTGAGGAACCACAAGCAACACTCACAAAGCTCCTTGTTCATGGCTTGTAGATAGTTAGGCGATCACTCCGATGCGGCAGATCGGGTACGGGCAGCCGGGTCGACAGGTAGTGAGGGCATTTATTGTAGATCGTATCACTCGAATCCTTCTGCCATATGGAGTTCCGAACGCAACTCGCGGGGCGTAGTTCCCGAGCGATCTCCATCCACCAATGTAGCGGCTGTTGGAAAGGGTCTTTTGTGATCCTCGCCTGTGTGTGGCGAATTGCTGATTCTGGGGAAATCAGTAATTCGCCACACACACGTACCAGTATCCGAACTGGATGCCCTATGACGAACTGCTGCCCAGTCCACCCAAAGGGCTGCACTTCGCCGGCGGCCACAGGCATTACGAGTACACCTTCTGGAACCGGGCGCCCTCGCAATCCGACCGCCAGACCAACGTCACCTACGAGAGCGCGGGACTTTAGCATGGTGCGGGAAAACGATAACCTGCTACCGGGGACCGCACACCCTGAAATTCCGGGATGACGCCGAACCTGGGTCGAACACGCTTGGCAGATTTCGAAACTGACATCGACGCCGCCGGCCGGCGCAGGAGCGCGGCCCGCGGGATACATTGAGCAACCACGAGGGAGATACCAACATGCGTCTGAGATTGATCGGTCTTATCGTTCTGGTAATCAGTCTGCCGCTCAGCCTCTCTATCCGCTCGGTGGCGCGAGCCGACGAAGCGGATATCGAGACCACGCTCGGAGACGAGAAAGCCACGGTCGATAAGGACAAGCAGCTCCGTCTCGACGCGACCGCACGGATAAACGCGCCCGCGGACAAGGTCTATGACGCGCTCACCCATCCGGAGAAGGTCGCCAAGTACGACGCGCGCATCACGGACGTAAAGGTCGTCTCGCATGACGCCAAAAGCGAGACAGTGGAGTACAAAGGGCAGACCCTGCCGATACCCAACGCGCCGCCGTCCTTCCGGGTGGAGTACAGCTTCGATCCCGCCAACAAGAGCGTCTCGGCAAAGAATGCCGGCAAGTCGCCGATCCAGTTCCAGAATCACACCGAGCTAAAGCCTTCCAAGGATGGCAAAGGCACCGACATCCACTACACCGGCGTCTCGAGCAGCACCGGACCGATAATGGGCTTCGAACCGACGGAAGGGATGCGCACGCAATTCGCGCTCAGTGCGTTCATGCAGCAGATGCATAATGTCGGGATGTACATCCAGAAGGGTGGCAAGTAGGCGCCCGGGGGTGTGTGGCGAATTGCTGATTCTGGGAAAATCAGTAATTCGCCACACACAGGCTACCAGCATTCGCGCTCGATGTACGGCCCTGACCGCGTGCTGTATCCGATGAAGCGCAAGGGGGAGCGGGGCAGCGGCCAATGGGAGAGGATTTCCTGGGAACAGGCGTTCTGCCGTTGCAATTGAGCGGACCAATGGAAATCAAAACTGCCGATCAACGAATTCTGGCAACTTCGAATGAGGCGGGCGCAAGAAAAAAATGAAAAGGAATACGCTGACTGTGATGGCGGTGCTGCTGTGGCTGACCGCGTTCGGAAACGCTTTCGCTCAGACCTCGGGCAAAGCCGATTACATGGCCGATTGCGCGCGCTGTCACGGGGTAGATGGCAAGGGAAGCGTCGCGGCGATGAGGGAGGTGAAGGGCTATGTCTCGGTTGACCTTACCCAGCTCAGCAAGGCTAACGGCGGCGTGTTTCCGCATCAGGAAGTTTATGGCGCGATCGACGGCCGCAAGCGCTTTCCCGCACACTTCGTCGGCGACATGCCGACCTGGGGCCTCAAATACCAGCAGCCTGATCGAGCTCTCCCTCCAGGCACCGAACAGGAAGTCACTCGCAGGATTTCGGCGGTCGTGAGTTATATCGAATCAATCCAGCAGAAGTAGCTGGCGCTCGAGTCCAACCAGCCGCCACGCTACGCCACTCTGTACACCTTGTATTCGACGCCTCCGGGCGCGATCCGTCCCTCGGCCACGAAGATGCTCTGGTTGAGCCAGAAGTAACGCGCGTCGCCGGTCTCGAATTGAGGCGTGGTACGAAAATATTGATTGCCGTTCAACTCGCTTGCCGCGCGCACGCCGCTTCCGCTAAGTTTGGCTAACGCCTGTTAGAATCGGTGCATCCCGGAATTCACGCCAAGAGGACTTCAAGCCGCGCCGTGGTTCGCTTCTACAATAGGCGCGGCACGGCCGAACAGTGGATCAAAGAGGGCAAGCAGGCGGTCGCGATGACGCGGCTAAGCTGCCACCGCTTCCGGGCCAACGCGGTACGGCTGTGGCTGAGCGTGATCGCCTATAATCTCGGCAATCTGTGGCGGCGGCTGGTGCTGCCGATGAGGGTCGCCACCTGGTCGCTTACGAGCTTGCAGCAGCGGTTGGTGAAAACCGGCGGCCGATTAATAAAGCATGCCCGCTACTACTGGCTGCTTTTGGCTGAGAGTCACCTCACGCGGCGGCTGTTCACCGGCATGCTGCGGAAAATCACGGCGTTGCCGTTGCCGGCGGGATAGCGGATTGTTGGGTTGCCGAGACAATCGCCTGAGGAAGCAGCAAGCGAGGGGCCAGTGTGTGAAAAATCCGTTTCCAAGAGACCCGATGTGGGCCCGCGAGGCTGTCCAGGGGCTCGAACCCGGCTCACCTGCGGAGGCCGGAGCCGGTTGTGATCGTCAGTCGGATCGCGACTTGACGCCGGGTTGGGTAAGCGACTACGAATCGGCTGTTTGCAAAGTCAAAAAGGAAATTCCGGGTAAAGGTAGTTCGAAGCCCTTGAAAGCGACGCTTCCGTGCCACCCCGTCGGTCAAGACCGGGAAAAAGAGGCACTGCCCGAATTAGGACAGCACCCTCCCGCGAAGTGCCGTCTGGTCCGCCGCTTGTCATTTCTCATCACGCTTGAAATGATCTGCTGCCGTGAGCGCACCTTCGAAGCTTGAGCTCGAGCACTTCGTCTCGACGTTTCCATATTCGAGCGAAGCATTCCTGGTCGACGAGGTGCTGTGTGTCGACCTCGCGCAGCGAGAGATCGAAGCGCGTATGGACACGACGCGCTCGCTGCCCGTCGCGCGGTATCAAGTGGGCGATCCAGGCATCCATCCTCGGCACGTCTCGGGGCCCGACCTTGTACTGCTGACCGGCAACCTCGGCTGCCTTCACGCCTACTTCCTGCACAGCTGTCGTTGGGAGGAGGGATGGGTCGGGTTCGGCAACCGCATCCATCGTGCTGATTTCCGAAGTCTGGTAACCATTGGACCGCCGCTTCGGCTCCATTCCAAAGAGACAAAGGCCCGCGAAGGGCCGAAGCGGGTTGTGCTGCGCTACGAGTTTCGCTTCTGGCAGGAGGAGAGGCTAGTCTACTTTGGCGACCAGTCGGCAATCTTCGTTAAAGGTCGGGCGTTCGAGAGAGATTAGCCGGAATTTCCCTCTTTGACCATTAGATCGATACCCGCGGAGGGTCATGCGATGGCTGATTCCAGGCGTGGCGGAATGCTGACAACCTTGGCGGTCCTGTTCGCAATTCTCGCATCAACCGACATCCTGAAGCCGCTTCATCTCGAGGGTCCGACCACAGGCCTGGTCTTTTTTGGCGAACGGCTGAGCGGCACACCGGATGCCATCCTTGGGCCGCTGCTGGGAATTGTTCTGTTGATTTATGCGGCCGGGATCTGGCGGATGCGCCGCTATGCGATGTATCTCGGCTACGCATATGCGATCTACGTCACGCTCAACCTGGTGCTTTTTTCGGCGAGGAATCCACTGCCGGCTTCGCAGAGCGAGATGATCTTCGACACTGTCTATGTCATTTTTGCTTTCGCTTTCAGCTGGGGCACGGCGATACTTCTTCACCGCCACAAAGTCGATCTCCGGTAGCGAATTCCGTTGTCGGCGCCGGCGAGTCATCATAAATTGGTCCTGTGGTTTCTTAAAACTCAATCCGCGCGCGCCAGCGTTGAGGATCGACCCGGTGCCCTTCACGCCATATGGCCAAACCGCTCAAGGCGGCTGTGAAAACCCGCAGGGCTAGCTCTCTCCTCACTGACAAAACATAGGTGACGGCGGGGCGCAACGGAGAACGCTGGATGCGTCCTCCGTTGC
>NZ_DATCTO010000079.1 GCF_036567905.1 Candidatus Binatus sp. | reverse complement strand
CGGGCCAGTATTAAGAAACCGCGTGCGCGCAGCTCTTCTATAGTGTAGTCGCGAAAAGATGCGCTGCGCAGATTTTCGCGTCTTCTCACTGCGGGTGCAGGGGCCGCAGCCCCTGCCGCCCACCGCGCAGGTGACTCTTCCTTCGTTCAGGGATGAACTAATTCAGCCTGCCCCGCGCCGATTTCGCGTGCTATGCGTACGCTATGGTCAACCGCCAGGATGTCCCGTACTCGCCAGCCTCGCCCGAAATCGCGCGACCTCCGCTCCCGGTAGAAATGCTTTTTGACGGAACAAAGCTAGCCCTAGAGCGCAGCCGTCCCAAAACCACCACGGAGAGTATGTTTTGCCCTTTTCGGCTCTTTTCGATCAGTCAGAATCGCGCTCGCCGCAATCTTCAGGTTGGCAAACTGAACCAGTACCACCTTGCCCATTTTGGTTGACATGAGGCGAAAAAAGAGCGAAAACAGTGCTGATGCCGGCACTGTCAAAACCCTCATGGAGCAACCCTTCAAGCCCGATTCAGGCCGTCAGGTCGCCCTCTCATATCCCGGCCGAAAGGCCGCAACCACTTGAATTTTCAGGGGTTTTTCGCGGCCATGAACTCACTCGCAAGGACCGCCGCCTAAGCTCCGGACTCGCCTCGCTCGACGCCCTGATCGACGGTGAAATCCCGCGCGGGCGAATCAGCGAAATCACCGGCCGCGCCGGTTCGGGCAAGACCTCGATTGCCGCATCGTTCGCCGCCTTCGCCACCCGCCGCGGCGAGGTCGCCGCATGGCTCGACGCTACGGGCGCCTTCGATCCCGAGAGCATGGCGGCTGCCGGAGTGGAGCTTGGCCGGATGCTGTGGGCATCGACGACGACGGCGTCGCCGATGGCGCGTGCGACTCTCCCGTACGCCCGCTTCGCCGCCGGCCCGCTCGCGCGCCATCAATCCGCGATCGTCAAAGCTGCGCAACTCGTGCTCGAAGCCGGCGGCTTTGGCCTGGTCGTCGTCGATTTCGGCGAAGCGCCCCGCCCACTCGCTTACGCGTCAGCGCTTCGAATCGCCCGCGCGGCCGAGCGCAGCGGCGCAGCCGTGATCGCGATCGCGCCGTGGCGGATGTGCGGGACGTTCGCGGCGCTGAGTATCGCTGCCAGCCGCGCCGACGCGTCGTTCAGCCGGCTCGCTCCCGGCTCACCGGCAATGTTCGACGGACTGGCGGTGGATGCGATGGTCGCGCGCAACAAGCTGGGCGCGACGGGGCGGCGCGTTCGCGTTCGCGCTCTCGTTGATCCGGTTCCGATTCCAAATCCAGCCGGCTTGCATCCGCAGGTTCGAGTTTCCGCAAGCAGCTAGCGCGGTGTCCCGATGGCTCGTATCGCGTGCATCATGGTCGCCGATTTTTCTATTGCGGCGCTGGTGCGCTCGAATCCCGCGCTGGCGGACAAGCTGCTGGCTATCGGCCGAAGCCTCGCGCCGCATGCCGAGCTCGACGCCGTGGCGCCGCGCGCGCGTGAACTTGGAATCCGCCCCGGAATGACGATCGCGCAGGCCCGCGCGATCGCCTCCGATCTGGCCGTGCTCCATCGCTCACCCGCCGCGGAAAGTTCGGCGCATTCGGCCCTGCTCGACGCGGTCGAATCGGTTTCGCCGGTCGTCGAGTCGGGCGCGCCGGGATGCGTGTGGCTCGATCTCGCCGGCCTGCATCGCATCTACAATGGCGAAGAAGAGATTACCGCCGAGCTGGCGCGATGCGTGCGCAGAGTCGGGATGGAACCCGCCGCCGGCGTCGCGGCCAACAAGGAACTGGCGCATCTGGCCGCGCGATGCGGGGGCGTGCGCGTGATCGAAGCCGGGCGCGAGCGCGAATTCCTGAAATGGCTGCCGCTCGACATGCTTGATCTCGGAAAATCGGATCGCGGCGACGACCTGGAGGCCACGCTCGCCCGATGGGGGATGCGCCGGCTCGGCGAGCTGGCGCGCCTCGATCCCGACGCGGTCGGCACGCGGCTGGGCCGTCGCGGCGTCGAGCTGGTCCGCCTTGCGCGCGGTGGAATCCACGCGCCGCTTGTGCCGCGCCGCCGCGCCGAGTTTTTCATCGAGACTATCGAGCTTGAATACGCAATCGAGAACCTGGAGCCGCTGGGATTCGTCATGCGTGCAATGCTCGAGCGGCTCGCCGAGCGGCTCTCGATGCGCGCGCTGGTCGCCGGCGATATCACGCTCGCGTTCGGGATGAGCGGTCATCGCAGTTTCAGCCGCCGGGTCGCGGTGGCGGCGCCGTCGAACGACGTCCGCGCGATTCTTACGCTCATCAACCTGAGTCTTGAAGCGGCGCCGCCCGAGGACGGCGTCGAATCGATTCGAATCGAGATTGCGCCGCGCGTCCCGCGTCCCGCGCAGACCGACATGTTCCTGCCTCCCAGTCCCGCGCCGGACAAGCTGCAGGCCACGATTGCGCGGCTGGCCGCGCTATGCGGCCCCGGCAACGTGGGCGCGCTGCGGGCGGAGAATTCGCATCGGCCCGAAGCGATGCGGCTCGATCCGTTCGCACCGCATCCGGCGCCGCCGATCCCCGAAGATGCGGCGGCGAAGAATGTGACGCAGCTGGTGATACGCGCGATTCGCCCAGTGCGGGAAATCGAGGTGATGTGCTCGCGGGAGATTCCGGAGTTCGTCCGTGGCGAGAATCTTGGCGCGCGCGTGATTTCGATCGCCGGGCCATGGCGGCGCGATGGCGAATGGTGGCTCGGATTCAATGGCGGGGATGAATGCGGCTTCATCCGCGATTATTACGAACTCGCGCTCGAAGATGGCGGCGTTTACCGCATCTTCCGCGACCTGAACTCGCACAAGTGGTTTCTCGACGGCGCCTACGACTGACCAATCGCGGCGAATCGCCATGAACTCTGGTTACGTCGAACTTCGCGCGCGCAGCGCCTTCAGCTTTCTCGAAGGCGCGACCACGCCCGAGGATCTCGCCGCGCGCGCGGCGGAACTCGGCTACGGCGCGATGGCGCTTGGCGACCGCGACGGACTTTACGGCGCGCCGCGCTTTTACCAGGCCGCGAAGTCCGCGGGAATCCGGCAAATCGTCGGCGCGGAACTGACGCTGGACGACAACTCGCGCCTCTACGTCCTCGCCCCGGATCGCAAGCGCTACCAGAATCTCTGCCGCATGATCACCGACGCGAAGATGCGCGTGCTCAATCCCGGCGCGCTCGCCCGCAACGGCGCTGCCGCTTTGCCCGTCTATCCCGCCAAGGGCGAGAGCCGCATCACGCTCGGCGATCTCGAACGCTACGGCCGCGGACTCATCTGCCTCGCCGGCGGCGTGATGAGCCCGCTGTCGCGCATGCTCGTTCGCGGCGAGCATCCCGGCGATCTGAGCCGGCGGCTTGGCGGGATTTTCGGCGCGGGAAATTTCTACATCGATTTGCAGCGTCATCTCGACGCCGGCGAGGAGCGCCTCAATCGCAAGCTCGCCGCGCTGGCCGGCGCGATGCGAATCCCGGTGGTCGCAACCAACGACGTATGCCACGGCGGCTCGGATCGCAGCTTGCTCGACGTGCTGACCTGCATCCGGCTCAAGACCACGCTCGAGCAAGCCGGCCGCGCGCTGTGGATCAACAGCCAGCGCCATCTGAAATCGCCCGCTGAGATGGCCGCGCTGTTTCGCGATCTGCCCGGCGCCGTCGCCGCCTCGCGCGCGATTGCCGAGCGATGCGCTTTCCAGCTATCCGACATGGGCTATCGCTTCCCCGACTATCCGCTTCCACCGGGAGAAACGCCGGACGGCTATTTGCGAACGCTCACTTATGCGGGTGCGCGAGAGCGATGGCGCGGCGCGATCGACGATCGCACGCGCGGCCAGCTCGAACACGAGCTCGGGATCATCGAGCGGCTCAAGCTGGCCGGCTACTTCCTGATCGTATGGGACATCGTCCAGTTCTGCCGCGAGAATCGGATCATGGTGCAGGGACGCGGCTCCGCGGCCAACAGCGCGGTGTGTTACGCGCTCGGGATCACGGCGGTGGATGCGGTCAAGATGGAACTCCTGTTCGAGCGCTTCCTTTCCGAGGAGCGCGGCGAATGGCCCGACATCGATCTCGACCTGCCCAGCGGCGACGATCGCGAGCAGGCGATTCAATACGTCTATCGCCGCTACGGCGAACGCGGCGCCGCAATGACCGCGAACGTGATCACCTATCGAACAAAAAGCGCGGTGCGCGAAGTCGGCAAGGCGCTGGGCTTTTCGCCCGAGCAGGTTGACCGGCTGGCCAGGCTCAACCAGGTGTACGAGTTCCGCGACCATCACGACGATCTCGTGGCGATGCTCAAGCGCGGCGGCGTCGATGCACAGGCGCCGCGAATCAGGATGCTCGTCGATCTCGTGCGCCGGATTCAGAGCGTGCCGCGCCATCTCGGCCAGCATAGCGGCGGCATGGTGATCGCCGCGCAGCCGCTCGATGAAATCGTTCCGCTCGAGCCGGCCTCGATGCCCGGCCGCGTGGTGATTCAATGGGACAAGGACGACTGCGCCGATCTCGGCATCATCAAGATCGATCTGCTCGGACTCGGGATGCTGGCGGCGCTGAAAGAAGCGCTTCCGATGATCCGCGCGCACGAAGGAGTCGAGATCGACCTCGCGCATCTGCCGCCCGACGACCCCGGCGTGTACGCGATGCTCCGGCGCGCGGACACGGTCGGCGTATTCCAGGTCGAGAGCCGCGCGCAGATGGCGACGCTGCCGCGGATGAAGCCCCAGCGGTTTTACGACCTGGTGGTCGAGGTCGCGATAATTCGCCCCGGCCCCATCGTCGGCAAAATGGTGCATCCATATCTCGATCGCCGCAACCATCGCGCGCCCGTCGAGTATCCGCATCCTTCGCTCGAGCCGATCCTCAAACGCACGCTGGGCATCCCGCTTTTTCAGGAGCAGTTGCTCCGAATGGCGATGACGGTGGCGGGCTTTAGCGCCGGCGAGGCCGAGGAGCTGCGCCGCGCGATGGGCTTCAAGCGCTCGGCCGAGCGGATGGAGAAAATCGAAGCCCGGCTGCGCGCCGGGATGCTGCGGAGCGGCCTGCAAGGCAATGTCGCCGACGATATCGTGCGCTCGATCACATCTTTTGCGCTGTACGGCTTCCCCGAATCGCACGCCGCCAGCTTCGCGCTGATCGCGTACGCGTCGGCATACCTGAAGCATCATCATCCGGCGGCGTTCGTTGCCGCGATGCTGAATTGCTACCCGCTCGGCTTCTATCATCCCTCGACGCTGGTGAAAGACGCCGCGCGCCACGGCGTCGTCGCGCTGCCCGTCGAGGTGACCCGCTCGAACTGGAAATGCACGATCGAGATTGTGGATCGGCGGCCTGCGATTCGCATGGGACTGCGATACGTCACGGGCATCCGCGAGGAAATCGCGCTTCGAATCGAAAGCGAGCGTGCGCGGCGGCAGTTCGATTCGATCGCCGATCTTACCGCGCGCGTCGGACCGAACCGCCGCGAGATCGACGCGCTGGCATACGCGGGCGCGTTCGCCGCCTTCGGCCTGGCGCGGCGCGACGCGATGTGGAATGCCGCCGCGGTAGAACGCGATCCCACCAGCCTGCTGGCGGGCGCCAAGCCGCGCGATGGCGAGGTTCCCCTGGCGTCGATGGCGCCGATCGATGAAACGCTGGCGGACTACGCCGCGACCGGCCTCACCACCGGACCTCATCTGATGACGTATCTGCGCGGCGATTTGAGCGCGCGCGGAATTCTCAGCGCCGACGCTCTCGCGCGCGCCAGGCATCAATCGTGGGTGAAGACCGCCGGCGTCGTGATCGTGCGCCAACGCCCCGGCACGGCCAAGGGCTTCCTGTTCATCACGCTCGAGGACGAAACCGGAATTGCCAACCTGATCGTCACGCCCGGCCTGTTCCAGAAAAACCGCCTGCTGCTGCGCAGTGCCGGAATTTTGCTGGCCGAGGGCGTGCTGCAAACGGTTGACGGCGTGACCGCGATTCGCGCGCGCCGCTTCGCGGAGATCACGCTTCCCGGCGCGCTCCCGCCGTCGCATGATTTTCATTGATCGCGCGATTTCACGTGCGAATCGACGTCCCGCCCGAACTAAAGGAGCCGACGGCGCACAAAGCGCGTAACCGGTTTTTTTGCTTAACGTACATTTAGAATAAGAGCGATCGCCGCCGACAAAGGTGGCCGCTACTCGCGTTCAAGGAGTTTTTTATGCTTTCCAAGTTCTCTCGCGGTCTCGTTCCCGTAGTTATGGCAGTCATCCTGGTCGTTGCGGTTGCTCATGTCGCTTCATCGAAATCAACCGGTTTTGGCGGCCACATGGGGCATCACGGCATGCATGGCGGTATGGGCGCGCTCGGCGTCCCGCTTCCGTTACTGCTGAGAACCGCCAATCTGACCGACGCGCAGAAGACGCAGATCCATGCCATCTTCCAGGCCCGGCGCGCTTCGCGAAAGGCTGAATACCAACAGCTCAAGGCCGCCAGGCAGGCAATCGCGGCCAAGTACACGTCAACCGGCACGGTCGCCGCCGCCGACTTGTCCGGCTCGGTTTCGACAATCACGCAGCTACAGGGTCAGATGACGAACGAGCAGATCCAGGACGCGATCGCGATCCGCAACGTGCTGACCCTGGCTCAGCTCGCGCAAATCTCCGCGACCAAGGCCAAGCTGGACCAGATTCACGCCGAGATGAAGGCGCTGTGGGCACAGGCCGGCAGCGATTCAACACCGGCCGAGTAGGAAATAAGCCGGCAACTCCCCGCCAGTTGGACGGGGTCGCGGCCAGCGGGCTGCGACTCCGTCCGGCAATTCGGATGGCGTCAACTCGGCGCCGGCTCAATCATCGACGGCGGTTCGATCTCCAGTTAAATTAGCATCGTGAACCGTCTCGCAGGCAAAGTCGCAATCGTAACCGGCGCAGCCAATGGAATCGGGCGCGCGATCGCGATCCGGCTCGCCGACGAAGGCGCAAAAGTGGCGCTGGCGGATATCCAGCTCGATTCCGCCGAGCAGGCCGCGGCGGAAATCCGCCATGGCGGCGCGGCCGCGATCGCGGTTGCGCTTGACGTCACCAGACTTGACCAGGCAATCGCCGCTGCCGATCGCGTCGAACGCGAACTGGGACCAATCGACATCCTGGTGAACAACGCCGGATGGGACGTCGTGCTGCCGTTCGTCGAGTCCACCCCCGATCTTTGGGATAAAGTGATCGCGATTAACTTTCGCGGCATGCTCAATTGCTGCAAGGCCGTGGCGCCGCGGATGCAATCGCGCGATGCAGGCAAAATCGTCTCGATCTCTTCCGACGCCGCCCGCGTCGGCTCCAGTGGCGAAGCGGTATATGCGGGATGCAAGGCCGCCATCATCGCTTTCTCCAAAACGCTCGCGCGCGAACTCGCGGCAAATCACATCAATGTCAACGTCGTTTGCCCGGGACCGACCGACACCGCTCTGCTCAGGAACGCGATGGCCGGGCGCGAGAAGGTTCTCGAATCGATGGCGCGTGGCATCCCGTTTCGCCGACTCGGGCAACCGGCGGATTTGGCGGGCGCGGTCGCGTTCTTCGCCTCTTCCGATTCGGACTTCGTCACCGGCCAGGTGCTCAGCGTGAGCGGCGGCCTGACCATGGCCGGCTGAGGCCCGTCTCGTCCGCACGAGATCTCCATACCCTCTCCTTGTCCGAGGAGAGGGTATGGGAGGGAGCAGGCGTTGAAAATTACCTTTTCAACAGCCTGCTAGCCGAGCGCGATTCCCGGCGCCGGGAACCTGCGGCACATCTCCGTGACTTCGGCCGCCAGGCGTCTCAGCGCCGCTTCATCGTCGGCGTGCGCGATCGCCTCGTCCATCCACTTTCCGATCTGCCGCATCTCCGCATCGCCCATCCCGCGCGAGGTTACCGCCGGCGTGCCGAGCCGAAGCCCGCTTGGGCTGAACGGCTTGCGCGGATCGTACGGGACGGTGTTGTAGTTGCAGACGATTCCGGCCGCATCGAGCGCTTTCGCCGCCTTCTTGCCAATCACTTTCTTGCTGGTCAGGTCGGCCAGGATAAGATGATTGTCGGTGCCGCCCGAGACCAGGCTGAATCCGCGCGCAAGCAGTTCATCGGCGAGCGTCGCGGCGTTGCTCACCACTTTTTTTGCGTACGCCTTGAACTCCGGCGTCGATGCTTCCTGCAACGCAACCGCGATCGCCGCCGTCGTATGATTATGCGGACCGCCCTGCAGCCCGGGGAAAACCGCCTTGTCGATCGCTTCGGCGTATTCCTTGCGGCACATGATCATCGCGCCGCGCGGTCCGCGCAGCGTCTTGTGCGTGGTGGTCGTGATTACGTCGGCGTACGGCACGGGACTCGGATGCACGCCGCCGACGATCAGTCCCGCGATATGTGAAATGTCGGCAAGCAGCAGAGCGCCGACTTCCTTGGCGACCTCGCTGAAGCTCTTGAAGTCCCACAGCCGCGGATACGCCGTGCCGCCGGTCACGATTATCTTCGGCCGCTCCTTGCGCGCCATCTCGCGGATCTGGTCGAAATCCACGACCTGACTCTCGCGATCCACCAGGTACTGCGCCGACCGCCAGAACGTGCCCGTGATGCTCACCGGCCATCCGTGCGTCAGATGCCCGCCGTGCGGGAGCGACAAGCCCATGATCGTGTCGCCCGGCTTGAGCAGCGCGAAATATACCGCGAGATTTGCCGGCGACCCGGAGTACGGCTGAACGTTTGCGTGATCGACCTTGAACAGCGCCTTGGCGCGCTCTACCGCAATCGTTTCGATCTGATCGATGTTGCGTTGACCCTCGTAGTAGCGGCGTCCCGGGTAGCCTTCGGAATATTTGTTGGTGAGAATCGATCCGGTCGCCTCAAGCACCGCTTTCGAGACGTAGTTCTCCGACGCGATCAGCCGGACCGAATCGATCTCGTAGCGCTCTTCATCCCTGATGAGCTGATAAATCTGCGGGTCAGTTTGCTTGAGTTCGTCCACACCGCACCTCCATTGCCGTCATCCAATGAGCCTATAGGCGCGGACCCAACGACGCAAAACTGGCGGGACAACCCACGATGGAGTTGTCCGCCAGTCGGCGCGCGAAAATTTTCGGGGCAGCCTGCTACTGCAGATCGGCCGGCGTCACCTTGGCCAGCCACGCGCGGAAATTGCCCTCGTAGCCGACCGCACGCTGGCGTTCGCGCACCCGGCGCAGAAGGCTCGCGATCGCTTCCGGCGCAAGTTTCGGCCGCACGCTCATCGCGCCCGCGATCTTCTCGGCCGACGCCGCCGCGTCCTTGCGCGCGCCCTCCGCGAGGTTCAATTTCTCGTTCGACAACCCCAGGTACGCCTCGGCCACGCGCATTCCAATCTCGGTTCCGCTCTCGAGCGAGTCCTTGATGTTGCCCTTGCCGGTGAGCACGTTTCCGGCCGCAAACACGGCGGTCGCACCCTCCATCAGCAGGCCGACTTTCTGATCGGCGTAGATATAAGTCTCGCCCTTCTGCGGAATTCCAGGAATCGGTTGCGGGATGCTTCCGATCGAACTGATCGTCAGCTTCGCCGGCGCGTCCTCCACCCCCTCCTCGACCGTCTTCACTTGACTGCCCGTGACTTCGGTGCGGTTGAAGTTCAGCCCGACCATCGCGCCGTTCTCCGCGATCACTTTGCCCGGCGCGCGCAGTTCGTGGAACTCGAACAGGAATTTGCGCTGCGCCTTGTCAACGATCTTCACCCGCGCCTGCCTGAGCGCGTCCGCGCGCTTGTCCGGCGTGCCGGCGGGAATATCCGACAGCGGCATGTCGATTACGCGCCGGCGATAATACAGCCTGCATGGCGCGATGCCGAGGTCGGCGTACTTCAGCCCCTGCTTATTCAGCACCGGCTCGATCCCTTCGCGCTCGAGCTCGAGCATATCGCCCTGGATACCACGCGCCTTGAGCCCGGCAAGCGCGTACTCGATTTGCACGACTTTGACCACGTCGATCGACGCGAGTCCCCCGCCAACGACCAGCGCTCCCGCAGGCAGCTCGTAGCGCGGGCCGTCGTAGGACTTTTCCGGATAGTGATTCCACCAATAGATCAGCTTGTTCTGATAGACCAGCCCGCGATCTATGTACTGATCCGAGCCGTCGATCGGAAGCGGGCGATCCTTCCATGCGCCGTTGGTCAGGACGATTCCACTGACTCCCCATCGGGTCCGCAGCTCCTCGAAATCGATATCGCGGCCCATCCCCGTCAACGGCACGTATTCGATATTGGGATGGTCGAGGCGTTTATTGATCTCCTCGTACTCATCGTGGCGCTGCTTGACGTGCCATCGCGGCAAGCCGTCTTCGATTTTTCCGTACGGCCGCGGATTCTGCTCGAACACGATCACGAGCGCGCCGTACCCCGCCAGGATCCGCGCGATTTCCGAACCCGCCGTCGCGCCCCCGATTACCGCCATCACGTGGCGCGCTGAAACATTTGCTGCATCAGTCATAAGGACTTTTAATTGCCTCCTGCGACATTCATAAGGCTATTTAATTATCGTCTGCGCGCCTGTCGCGCAACCTCAAGCGGCCGCAATTCTGCTCGCGCCGGCCGCCCCATGGTTCGTCTTGCGTGCCTGGACCTGCCGTGGTTTCCTTACCGGTGGTGATGAGTGTGGTGCGGACGGTGTTTGGGCAATTGCGGAAAATCGCGATCGTCTCCTCGATCGTCTCCTCGATAGTGCTTTTCGCGGGATGTTATTTCGCCCCATACTTCGCCAACCGCGCCGCAGGCGGCGGCACCGATGCGGCCGAGGGCGAGCAGCACGACGTCCCGTACAACGTAAATGATTCGTTCCTCCTGACCCAGGATGTGCTGCGCGGTGAGGGAGTTCTGTTCGAGGTCAAGCCCGGCGACAAACTCGTCACGCTGTGGAAGGACGCCGACACGGGCCCCGGCATCCTCGGCAGTCTCGTCGGCATGCATCCGCAGTATCGTTACGAAGTTGAAGTCTTGCCCAATGGCGATCGCAGTTCCCGAATAATCGTCAATGTCCGCGCCGAGGACATCTCCGACCAGGACCTCGACAAGTACAAGGCCAGCACGCGCCTGAACCTGTTCGGCAAAATCGACCAGCTCGCCGCGAAATTCCCTCCCTCCGGCGGCACTCCCAAAGAGGGCGGCGTCAACTACGCCCTGCTGCCCAACGAGGACTTGAAGGCTCTGGCCCGCCGCGCGACCGGCAACGAGGACAACTGGCGGCAAATCGCGAAGGATAACGGGCTCAAATCGCCCACCGACGCTGCCAATCTGCCCAGCGTCTGGATCAGGAACACGTTGCTGAGCGAGCCGAAAAAGGAAGCCCCAACTGGCAACTGAACCCAGGCCGCATCCACGCCGGGCCCGAAAGAACCAAATCATGATAATCGGCTCCCACGAAAAGCAATGCCTGCCCAAGCGCGCCCGGGCAGGCATCGAAACAAGGCTCTCTCGCTATCGCGGGGGGTCAGTCGCTGGGGAAGGACGCCTCGCTCGCGTCGTATTCCGGGCTCAGGCCGGCCGGACTTACCGCCGCTACCACAGCCAGAAATTGCTCGAATGTCATCTGGAGGTTAAGAAACCCGCCTTGGCAAAAGACCCATCCGTAGTAGTCCAGAATCTCGTCCGGGATCATCACCGGCAGGCGCGGCAGCGATGAAACAACCGGAAACGGATGCGGTTCGCCCTGGTTGATGCTATCCCAAACGCCAGCTTGGTCGGGCGCCCGGTCCGGCTCGACCACGCTTACTTCCCGTAAGGGAATTACTTTGCCTCTAGAAACTCGATTCATAAACAGCAGGACCTCCTGCTACCCTCACCATCATCCGGCCACTTTCCTCGCAATTGATTCTAGACCATGGGTTGAGCCGGTCAAGGAGCAAAATCGACATGTATTCACCTTTCGATGCGTTTCGTGGTCATGGGTGCCGACCGGCACAGGTACGCGCGAAAAGTCCAGTCCTCTCCTAAGGGCCTGAAAACATTATGTTTTCCATATTTCAGGCGATCGTTCTCGGCGCGGTTCAGGGCTTGACTGAGTTCTTGCCGGTCTCCAGTTCGGGCCACCTTATACTCGTCCCCTGGCTGTTTCGATGGCCGGATCCGGGGCTTGCCTTCGATGTAGCCCTTCACTTGGGAACTCTGTTGGCGCTGTTGATCTATTACTGGCGCGAATGGCTCGACATGGGACTGTCGCTGGCCGTTGGCAACCGCCTCCCGCGCCGCCTGCTGTTTCTATTGATAGTCGCCTCAGTTCCCGGCGCCATCATCGGCGTGCTGCTGGAGAAACAAGCCGAGACGACCTTCCGCTCGCCGCTGCTGATCGCGGCCACGATGGCAACTCTTGGGCTTCTTTTATGGGTTGCCGATTGGTATGGCTCGAAAAAACGCACCATAGATCACCTCACTTTCCTCGACGCCCTCCTCATCGGCCTAAGCCAGGCGTTCGCGATCATCCCCGGTGTCTCGCGCTCGGGCGCCACGATTACGACCGCCCGCATCCTCGGCATCGATCGCGCCGACGCCGCCAATTTTTCGTTCCTGATGGCGACGCCAATCATCGCCGGCGCCGGAATGCTCGAGGCGCGCAAGCTTTTCCATACCGGCCTCGCCGCTCAGCTTGGATGGGGCTTTGCGGCCTCGACCGTCTTCAGTTTGCTCGCGATCGTCGGCCTGCTGCGCTTCCTGCGAACCCACAGCTACAGGCCCTTCGCGATTTATCGAATCGTGCTGGCCGTGATCGTCATCGCCGTCGCCGTGGCGCGGATGTAATCGATGCCAACCGACACCTCGGCTGCGTCGGTGCCCCCGGTCGCCAGCGAAAACGCCACGGCCCGCCGCGCCCGAGCCTTTCAGGTCGGCCTGACGCTCTGCATCATCAACACGATCATCGGCGCCGGCCAGCCCGTGATCACGCGATGGGGTGCGGTGCATCTCGATCCCCTGCTCTTCTGCACCGGCGCCTGCGTGTTCGCCTCGATTTGCACGATTCCGCTTCTCCAATTCAGCGGCGAGTTGCGATTGATCGTGGACCCGCGCTATCGCGCGCGGTTGTTCATGATGGGGATGGCGGGAACCGTGATGACCAGCCTGACCCTCACCTACGGACTCACCCGCATCGGCGCGGTTGCCGGTGTGCTGCTGCTGCAAACCGAGCCGGTCTATTCGCTGGTTCTATCGGCGATCTTCGTCGCCGAGCGCCCGTCTGCGCGCCAGATGCTGGCGACCGCCACCATCCTCGTTGGCATCGGTTCGGTGTTCGGCGCCGGCGGCGCATTTTCACCGCTGTGGGCCGCGGCGATCATCTTCGCGACTCCTCTATTTTGGCAGGCGTCGCACGTGATCGGTCTGAAGGTGATGCCTCCGTTGACGCCGACCTCGGTCGCCGGCGGCCGATTTTTCTATGCGTCGATTGTTCTGACCGCGATGCTGCTGATATTGCGCCGCGACTCGCTGGTGCAACTCACCGACCTGACTTCGCTCAGCGTGATCGCCGTGACCGGCTTTTTTATCTATTTTCTGAGCGCGATCACCTGGTACGGCGCCATCAACCGGCTGTCCCTGGCGTGGACCACGGCGCTGGTCGTGCCCGGAATCCCGATACTCTCGATTCTGTTCGCGGTGATGTTTCTCGGCGAGCGCGCCACTGCCCGCGAGGTCGTCGGCATTCTCATTTCGGTCAGCGGCGTGCTGGCTCTCGTCCTCGGCGCCGATCCGCATCGCAAGCAACCTGTTTCCCAAGCCGCCGAGGCGATCCACGAACCCCTGATTTAAGAAACTGGACACAGACTCTGCGGTCGCTCGCTTTTTTGGTGTCATCCTGAGCGCAGCGAAGGATCTCGCGCGCCAGCGCGTATCGCTCCAGCACCAACATCCAGTTACGCAAAGCTCGCTTTGCTCCGGTGCAGGGGTCACCCCTGGCCGTGGCGACGGCAGCGCAGTATTAAGCCATTGGCAGGGGCCGCGCCCGCCAACGGCGGGCGGCCTTAATACCGGGTGAAGGGGTCACCCCTGGTCGTTGGCACGACGGGCCAGTATTAAGAGACCGCGTGCCCGTGGCACGG
>NZ_DATCTO010000078.1 GCF_036567905.1 Candidatus Binatus sp. | reverse complement strand
TGATGCGTCTCTGATTCGTTTCCCTGATCTGGACCAACCGATTCCCTGTTCCCGCAAAATGATTCCCTGATCAGCCTCAAAAAATTCCCTGTTACGAATTTAGGGAATTCTATGGAATTCTCTTTTGAATAGGCCGCTCTTTCCGAGCTCTGGGCGTTCAGAAGAGGCCAAAATCGCCGATTTTTCCCTGCTATCAGGGAATTTTCCTTGCGGAGAGCAGTTCGCATAAGACTGCGTCATCCGCACCCGAGTCTCGTAAGGTCCGGGTCTCGCTTGCGAATCGGGAAAGATCGATAATCACCACCATGACGGCCACAGCTGTACAGCACTTCCCGCAATCGAATGGCGCAGGCGATCTCGGCGCGATCTTTGCCCGCCAGCGCGAGGCGTTTGTTCGCAACGGAGCGCCCTCGCTCGAAGCGCGGCGCGCGGAGCTGGCCAAGCTCAAACAAGCGATTAAGGAAAATGCGGGACGGATCGCCGAGGTAATCTCGTCGGATTTCGGCAATCGCTCGGCGCATGAGAGCCGGTTTGCCGAGATCTGGACCACCCTGGCAGGAATCCGCCATACCAGCAGTCATCTCGGCAAGTGGATGAAGCCAAAGCGGGTTTCGGTCAGCCTGGAACTGATGCCGGGGCAGGCACGCATCATGTATCAGCCGGTCGGCGTCGTCGGCATCATCAGCCCGTGGAATTACCCGTTTGAGCTTTCGATTTTGCCGCTGATGGCGGCGATTGCCGCCGGCGATTGCGTGATGCTGAAGCCGTCGGAATTGACGCCGCGCACCTCGGCATTCCTGGCCGAGCTTCTTTCCGGTCTCTTTCCCGCCGATAAGGTTGCGGTGGTGCAAGGAGGGCCGGAGGTCGGCGAGGCGTTTTCCCGCCTGCCGTTCGATCATCTTTTCTATACCGGCTCGACCGCCGTGGGCCGCAATGTGATGCGTGCGGCCGCGGAGAACCTGACGCCGGTCACGCTGGAGCTTGGCGGCAAATCGCCGTGCATCGTCGGCGACGACGCATCGATGCCCGCCGCGGTTGAAAGCATCATCTTCGGCAAATTGATGAACGCCGGCCAGACCTGCATCGCACCGGATTACGTTCTCGTGCCCAGGGCACGGCGGGACGAATTCGTCCGGCAGGCCCAGGCCGCAGTTCGTAAGTTCTATCCAAGCCTCAAGTCAAATCCCGACTACACCAGTATCGTCAACGAACGCCATTACCGCCGCCTCTCAAACTATATCGACGAGGCCAGGGCGAAAGGCGCCGAGGTCGTCGAAATTAATCCGGCTGGCGAGGCGCTGGAGCCGGACGCGCGCAAGTTCATTCCGTCCCTTGTGCTCGATCCGGAAGACGGGCTCGGGGTGATGCGCGACGAGATTTTCGGCCCGATCCTGCCGATCAAAAGCTACGACCGGCTTGACGAAGCGATCGAGTACGTCAATCGCCGGCCGCGTCCGCTGGCGCTCTACTATTTCGGCCTCGACCCCAAGCAGCGCGATGAAGTTCTACAGAGGACGATTTCAGGCGGCGCGGCGGTCAACGAGACGCTGATGCATGTCGCGGTCGATGATTTGCCGTTCGGCGGCATCGGCGCTTCCGGCATCGGCGCCTATCACGGCGAGTTCGGCTTCCAGACCTTCTCGCACCGCAAGGGCGTGTTTTTGCAGAGCCGCTTCAACAGCGCGTGGATGCTGCATCCGCCCTTTGGCAAACTCGCCGACTTCATGCTGAAGCTTATGATGCTGCGGTAGCGCGGGGGACTAAACCGACAAATTCACGCCGGCGTCGATCGTCCTCTTCATGGAGCATCTGACCCCTGCGGACTATCCGTGGTTGCATGGAAACCGTGTCAAACGCGGATTCGAGCGCGACTGAATGAGGATTGAATCGAGTCCTACTGAGAGGACAAAGCTTCCCGGCAGGCAGGAGCACTCCACTTGTTCGGCGTAGTCTTTAACTGCGCGATCAGTTCATCATTTACATCGACCGTGCAAGTAACCATTTGAGCCTTGCTTCCGAAAATGTCGGCAATGAGCTCAAATTTGAGAACGTCCCTGACTTTATCGAATTCAGGAAGGTGTTCCACGGCAGGAAATTCGCGCCGGGTCTGCAATCGGAGCCGACGGTGCTTTTGCAGTCGATTGGCCATGGAGCAAAGTAAGTTTCATGTGTTTTAGCATCTCCCCCATTTATCGGAGTCGGGACGGCTTCAACCTGACCTCCCAAACTCAACGTCTGACCGTCCGGAGAATTAGAGTGGATGAAATATTGCCATGTCTGCCGGTAAAAGCCCTTATCAATCTGGACCTGCAATAACTCATGACCGACTACAGCGTTGTAGCCGATGTCGCCCGAGTTTAGATAGGACATTCGAGCCGCGAACCGGACGTAGGTTTCGCCGTCAGGATATTTATCGCCATGGATCAATATCTGCTCAGGTCCAAATAGCTTTACGTTCGCGCCGCGAAAATACGCGGTAACCTGATAGGTCACCGCTCCAAATGCAAGAATAAAGGCAGCTAGTGCAACGAGGTCTGTCTCACGCTTGATTGTCAGCAATGGCGCCACTTCGATCGACTCGCACTCGCCGCAAGGTAGTAGGGCAGTATGAGATCAGGTCCCCGGCTGAACTCGCTGCGCTCTGTTTTCCATTATGCCCGACTCGCAGAGTGTGTGTCGATGCAGGTCGCCCGCGCATGCATCGTAGCAAGGTTTCGGCCCGGTCGGAATTGCGCAACCGGGCCCCGTGTAGCCGAACCCGGTCCGACACTCCATGTAAGGCCCGACCCTTTGCGCTATAGTGCGCGCGCGAGCTATCAGTACTTCGACCCGGAGGCGTTAGATCGGAAATTCCGAATTAATAATTCGGGTGGCAAGCCCGAACTCAGTTGATGGTCCAGGCAATGCGTTGCACGAAATGCGGAAGTGACAACCGCGGAGGGCGCAAATTCTGTGCGCAATGCGGCGCTCCGATTTCGACCAGCTGTACGCGCTGCGGCGCGTCCAACGAGCCCGGCGAGAAGTTCTGCGGAGAATGCGGAGCCACTCTCATCGACACGGCTCCAGCGAATGCGGCTAAAGCTTTTGTAACCGAACCTGCCGCGTCCGGCCTTCTTGTTACGCAGGAGGAATCGGACTCCTCGCTCGTCGTCGACGGCGAGCGCAAGACCGTGACGGCGCTGTTCGCCGACATCAAGGGCTCCACCGAACTGGAGGAGGACCTCGATCCGGAAGAGGCGCGCGCGATTATTGACCCGGCGTTGAAGCTCATGATCGATGCGGTCCATCGGTACGACGGTTACGTGGTGCAGTCCACGGGCGACGGCATCTTCGCGCTGTTCGGCGCACCGATCGCGCGCGAGGACCATCCGCAACGCGCGCTTTATGCGGCGCTGCGCATTCAGGAAGAGCTGCGCCGCTACGGAGAAGGACTCCAGCGAGAGGGCCGCACGCCCTTGCAGATCAGGATTGGAATCAACACGGGCGAGGTCGTGGTGCGCTCGATTGCCACCGGCGGCGGCAATGTCGAGTACACGCCGATTGGACACACGGCCAATCTCGCCGCGCGAATGCAGACCCTGGCCAATCCTGGTGCAACTGCGATCACCGAGGCGACCCGCAAGCTGGTCGAGGGGTACTTCACGCTCAAGGCGCTTGGCCCCGCGCGCATCAAGGGCATCAGCCAGCCGGTCGAGGTGTACGAAGTTGCCGGGCTGGGACCGCTGCGCACCCGACTGCAGCGGTCGGTGAGACGCGGACTGACGAAGTTCGTCGGACGCGAGCGCGAGATCGAGGCGATGACGCATGCCGCGGAGCTCGCCAAGCAAGGGCGCGGGCAAATCGTGGCGGCGATAGCCGAGGCCGGAGTCGGCAAATCGCGCCTGTTTCATGAGTTCAAAGCCAGGAATCAGTCGGGCTGGATGGTGCTCGAAACCTTCTCGGTCTCTCACGCAAAGGCTTCGGCGTATCTGCCGGTGGTTGATTTGCTCAGAGATTATTTCGAAATCACGCCCGAAGACGATCACGGCAAGCGCCGTGAGAAGGTCAACGGCCGGGTGATGACGCTGGACCGCGCCTTGGAAACAACCATCCCTTATCTGTTTGCGCTTATCGGCGTGACGGGCGAGAGCAACCCGCTCGCGGAGATGGAACCGCAGCTCAAACGACGGCGAACCTTGGAAGCGGTGAAGAATCTGCTGCTGCGCGAGAGCCTCGAGCAGCCGATGATGCTGATCTTCGAAGACTTGCACTGGATAGACGGCGAGAGCCAGGCGCTGTTGAACATGTTGGCAGACGCAATCGCCAACACGCGGATTCTGCTGCTGGTCAACTATCGCCCCGAGTATCGCCACGAATGGGGTAGCAAGACTTACTACACGCAGCTTCGGCTCGATCCGCTCGGCAAGGATAGCGCCGAGGAGATGCTGTCCGCGCTGCTCGGCGCTTCCCTCCCTCTGCCTGACCAGGGCCACAGTAGC
Organism: Candidatus Binatus sp.; assembly: GCF_036567905.1. Classification (NCBI taxonomy): domain Bacteria; phylum Candidatus Binatota; class Binatia (SeqCode); order Binatales (SeqCode); family Binataceae (SeqCode); genus Binatus (SeqCode); species Binatus sp. (SeqCode). The sequence goes on along the minus strand of NZ_DATCTO010000078.1, from coordinate 5,607 downwards.
GAACGCGAAGGCGCCCGACACGCGCGCGGGCTCGAGGCGGCGGACGGTGCGCGATCCGCGCCTGCAAAGCAGGGCGACGACGACCTGTCCGGACTGAAACGGCTCATCGTCGAAAAGACCGATGGCAATCCGTTTTTCATCGAGGAGATTGTCCAATCGATGTTCGAAGAGGGCGCACTGGTGCGCGATGGCGCCATCAGACTCGCGAAGCCGCTGGCGGAGTTGAGTATCCCGCCGACCGTTCGGGGAATACTCGCCTCGCGCATCGACCGGCGTGCCCCCAGGGAAAAGGAATTGCTGCAAACGCTTGCGGTGATTGGCAAGGAAATTCCCCTCGCCCTGATCGAGCAGGTCGCGGCGGCGGAGGGCGAGGATCTCCGGCGAATGCTCGCCAGCCTGCAATCGGCGGAGTTCATCCACGAGCTGCCGGCGTTCCCCGATGCCGCATACGTCTTCAAACACGCGCTGACGCAGGAAGTGGCCTACGGCTCGGTGCTTGCCGAGCGGCGCAAGGCGCTGCACATCCGCATCGGCGAAGCGATCGAGGCGACGTTTGCCAATCAACTCGACGATTACGTCGAAGAGCTTGCGCGCCACTACTCACGCGGGTCCGACGCGAAAAAAGCCGCACCGTACTTTTACCTGGCCGGGCAGAAGGTAGCAGCACGCTCCGCCTACGGCGACGCAATAGCTCATTTCACTTCGGGTCTGGAATTGCTGCCGGCGATCGCCGCCGGCCCGCAGCGCGATCAGTTGGAGCTTGGTCTGCAGTTAAGCCTTGGGCAATCGTTGATGTTCGCGAAGGGTTACTCGTCGCCGGAGGTGCAGGGCGCGTTCGGCCGCGCGCGCGAACTGTGCGCCGGATTCGGAGATACTCCGCAGCTTTACCCGGTGCTGTATGGCTTGTGGGGCTATTATCTCGTCCGCGCCGAGTATCGAGACTCCCAGGAAATCGGCCGTCAGCTTCTGAGTCTGGCCGAACGTCAGCGCGACCCGGATCTGCTTCTGGAAGCGCACGCGGTGAGTGGGCAGAACGCATTCTATGGAGGCTGCGATCTTGCCCGGGCGCGCTCCCATTTCGAGAAAGTGTTGTCGATTTACGATCCGCACAGTCATCAAGGCCATGCGCTGGTCTACGGTCAGGACCCCGGTATAGTCGCGGGCTCCGTTCTGCCTTGGGTCTTATGGTTTCAAGGCTATCCTGAACAAGCGCTTTCAAGGCAGCGTGACTGCTTCATGCTGGCTCGCGAGCTGTCTCATAAATTCAGCCTTGCGTACGCCAAGACGTACGGGGCGGCTCTCTGCCAGTTGCTGCGCGACATTCGATTGGGCAAACAACTGGCTGAGGAAGGTCTCGCCCTCTCGACGGAGCATGGATTTGCCTTCCTCTTATTGGCTACTCGATTCAGCCTCGGATGGGCGCTGAACCAGATCGGGCAGTCTGAGGAGGCTGTAGCTGTACTGCGTGGCGCGAAGGACGCATGTCGCGCCTTGGGAGCCCCCGTGACAGGCCCTCATCAGCAAGGACTGCTGGCCGACGCGCTGGCGAAGTCGGGCCACCCTGAGCAAGGCCTCGAAGCCATCAGCCAGGGTCTCGCCGAGGTGGCCAGCACCAGCGAGGAATACTACGAAGCCGAGTTGTACCGGCTTAAAGGCACGCTCTTGCTGGCGCTGACCCGTCCGCAGGAGGCGAGTGCGGAAGCAGCCTTCATGAAGAGCCTGGAAGTCGCGCGGCGCCAGAGCGCGAAGTCATGGGAGCTGCGGACCGCGATGAGCCTTTACCGTCTCAAGCGCAAACAAGGCAATCCGGAATCGGCTCGCAAGACTTTGGAGTCGGTTTACGGTTGGTTCACCGAGGGATTCGATACGCCCGATCTTAAGGACGCCCAGGCGCTCCTGACGGAATCGGCAACCATGTAGGGGAAATCGAGGATGCCAAAAAGAGCCCGCGATCGAGGAAAGGCAAGAGGGAGAGGAAGCCAGGGAATCGAGCAGACGCAAGGATGGAGCGAAAATCTTATTGACCAGATGTGTCGGAAGGGGGACGACCTGGCAGACGCTTTGGTGACCAAGGTTGCGCAGCAGACCCAAGGTGGACTGCCACTGCTCGCGGACCTGCTGCGCAACATGATTCGCCATGAGACAATCGGACATTTTAGAAGCAAGCTGACCGACGCCTTCAAAGGCTCTAGTCCCGGCGATCGCAAGAAAGTCGGCGAACTCCTGGACAAATACCTCGACGACACAAGAATAGTACCTTGGGCTGAGCCAGAGCTGATTGCGACCGGCCAGCGCGTCTTTAGACAAAACGGCATGATTGCCTTTGCAATCCTGGGATGCGCCAGTCTGCCGGAATCCTATGCCACCTCCTATGGCGCAAAGGTTTTGGGAATCACACAGCAACTCCTGAGTCACACCAAGCGCCGCCTGTGGGAAACCTCCCTGTTTGTGATCAACCTGATGCAAGAGCGGGAAGACAACCTGCAAGGCTTGAGCGACGAAGGCATCGAGGCGGCGCAAAAGGTGCGCCTGATGCACGCCGCGATCAGATATCTGATCAAGCAGCAGCCCGCCAAAATGCCCCCGAACGGCAAACCGGGATCTGAACTCGGAAACGCCTTCCTGCAGATGCGCTGGCACGAACAAGAGTGGGGTGAGCCGGCTAACCAAGTTGCCATGAGCATGGCGATCCTGAGTTTCTCCTACGTAGTGCTTCGCAGTCTTCGCAAGTTGGGGGTCGATCTCACCCACTTCGAAGAAAAAGCATATCTTCACTGCTGGAATGTCGTGGGCGCGATCATGGGTGTTGATGACAGAATGCTCCTTCCCAAGGGCCAAGAGTCGATGGAGGAGGCGCAGGAGCTATACGAACGCGTCTGGCTGAGGCCCGGCGTCATCGCCAGAACCAGCGAGGGCAGAGCGTTGGAGAAGGCGCTGCTCGAGTACATGGAGGACTTCGTTCCCGAGACCTTCGAGCCCTTGCGCCGCATCCCGCGTATAATCACCCGCGGACTGGTTAGCTCGAAGATTGCCGGCGCAATTGGCCTGCGCCTTGACTGGAAAGACACGCTTGGCCTGCAGATGCTCCGCGGTCTCACCCATGCACATCGGTTCGGCACCGGCGTTGCGGGACTGGCCGGAGTGGACCTCGACTGGGCTGCAACCGCTTTCCAGGATTTACTGAAGGCCGGAGGCCTGCGCCATCTTGAGGCCGAAGACATCGATCAGCTACCGCCGATCCGGCTCGCGGCGGAATGGCTGTTTCGCAGGATGGCGGAAGGCCTGCATCTGTCGGAGCGCGGAGGCGATCGGCCACCCTTCCAGATTCCTACGAAACTCGCCCGCCACTGGCACATTGGCAATGAGCGCAAGGAATAGCCCCGCCGGCGCCCCGGACGCGTCCGCGATAAGGAACGAGCACTGGGTCGATGATGACGTACGCCGGCACTACAGCTATGGTAATTCGCACTCGGATCTATATCGATTCCTGGGCCAGTGGTCGGATCTAGGTACCTACCTGAACATAGGGTATTCAGATTCGCGCCAGCGTCACTGGAGCAAAAGGGCTCATCTTCGCCTGATCGATCGGATTGCGGAGGGACTGCTCGCTCTTCACCACACCGGCCCCTACAAGGGTGACGATCCCCCGCGTCTGCTCGATATCGCCTCGGGGCGTGGTGGTCCCGCGATTCGTGCTCACAAAAAATACGGGTTGGACGTACTCGGTCTCGACTTCACTCCATTCAACGTTCGGCGCGCGAACCACAACAGCGCCACCTGGAAGATTTCGCCGGAGCACGTCGAATTCACCGAAGGAGACGCGCTGAAGCTACCAGTGCGCAATAGAGAATACTCGCTTGCGTGGTCAATCGAGGCTCCCGCGCACTTCAAGGACAAGGGACAATTCCTAAAAGAAGCCGCGCGGGTGCTCAAACCGCGAGGAGCGTTCGCATTCGCCGATCTGCTGGTGGTAGATCGGGTCGTCAACGCTTCGGAGAGAAATCGCCGGATCTATAGGGGCTTCCTCGAAGCATGGGACGTGCCCTATCTGGAGACGATCCACAGCTATCGTGCGAAGATCACCAAGGCCGGCTTCACGCTTCGCGAAGCGGAGATCTGCACCGCGAAGAATCTGCGCTACTTCGAACAGTACTGTCGCATCTTCGCGCTCTTCTTTGAGACCCCGCCGCTTTATCGGATGTACAAGGGGTACGTGAAGGCGCGCGCGGGAGTGGACTTGGACAACGTCCACGAGCACGTGACGCGGTCCTATCGCGCGCTGCGCCTGGGAATGATCGACTACGGCATCTTCTGGGCGGTGCGCACGGCCTGAGAAAGCCGTCCCGGATCGCACCGCATTTTGCCCGCGCAAGGTAAATCCCTGCGCGCTGCTGTCCATTCCCCGGGGTGCACTCCAGCGTCAGGATTTCCCGTTACTTTACGGTGAATGCGCGTGTGGGGGTTCAGGCGCGCAGGCGGTCGCCGTTCGTTTCGGCATCGCGGGTCGCCGTATAAGCGGCGGCCAGCAGGGTGGCTTTCTTCACCGGCTTGGCGACGTACGCATCGCATCCCGCGTCGATTGCTTTATCCAATGCCTCGGCGAGGACAGAGGCCGTCAGCGCGATGATTGGGACGCGGGGGCGTCCGGTTTCATTTTCTATCGCGCGTATCGCCCGGGTCGCCGAGTAGCCGTCCATGATTGGCATCTCGATGTCCATCAGTACCAGATCGTAGATGCCGGTCCTGAACTTCTCGACCGCCGCGGCGCCGTCCTCGGCTTCGTCGATAATGTGTGGCGTCTTCTGGAAGTACGCCTGCACCAGCAGCCGATTGTCGTGCGAATCGTCGGCCAGCAGGATCCTGAGCGGGCGCATCTCGCCCGATACGTCGCTGCCCAAGGTCGAATGGACGCCGTCGCGCTCGGCGGGCGAGGTGAGTTGCGATGATGGACCACCGGCGCCAAGGGCCCGGTTCAGCACTGCGTACAGATCGGCGCGCTTTATCGGCTTGACCATGAAGATCTCAACGCCCGCTTCGCGAGCCCGCGCCATGGTTGCGCCCAGGTCGTCGGACGTGAGCATCAGTATGATCGGACGGTCGTGCGACCCGAGCCCGCGACGGCGAATCTGACGGGCCACTTCTATTCCGTCCATCCCGGGCATCCGGCAATCCAGCAGTACCGCGCGATAGGGGTTGCCGCCGGCCACCGCCCGATCGATTTCGTTCAGCGCCGCCTGGCCGCTCTCGACACAGGTGACCAGGACGCCCCGCCAGATGAGCGCCTCGCGCAGGATCATTCGGTTGACGGCGGTGTCATCGACGACCAGGATGCGCATGCCGGCCAGGTCCACGCTCGCCGCGTCAAGCGCGACCGTCGCAGGGGCGGGCCGGGTCTTGAACTCGGCGGTGAAGCTGAAGGTGCTGCCCTTGCCCATCTCGCTCTCGACGGCTATCGCGCCTCCGTATATCTCGACCAGACGCTTGACGATCGTGAGCCCCAGCCCGGTTCCGCCATACTTTCGCGTCGTCGAGGAGTCGGCCTGGGTGAAGGCGTCAAAGATGCTATCGGTCTTGTCGTGCGCGATCCCGACCCCGGTGTCCGCCACC
>NZ_DATCTO010000077.1 GCF_036567905.1 Candidatus Binatus sp. | reverse complement strand
GTGCCGTAGTTGTCGTAGGCGCCATCCTGATTGAGCCACAGCGGGTCCATCACGGCCCATTGCGGATGATTGGCGTAGAACCACATGATGTCGTGCCGATGCCACCATCGGGCGCCGCGCCAGTTGTGATTATTGTCGTAGGCGCCCCATCCGGCTTCTCCCGGACCTCCGTAGTAGCCCGGTCCGTCATAGCCGGGACCATATTGCGCTAACGCCGGCACTGCGATCGCAAGCGCCAGAATCGCACCGGACAAAGTAATCGTCTTTCTCAGTTTGTTTTTCATCAATTTTATTCCCATAGGCAGCAAGCCGTGAGACTGGGTCGTCCCGTACGGACCTCCTCAAGCCTTATTCTCTGTCGATTTGCGATGGTCTAGCGGAACGTGGTCGAAGGCGAGCGGAAAGGCCACTGTTGGGCTGGATCAGAGTCGACCTCGAATCCTAATTCGATTCCGACTAGTTGATACTATATTTAGTAATGCGGAATGTCAAAATGACTAATCCAAATTAGCGCAAATGCAGTGCTCGGGAGAACAAACTGACTAAATATACTCTATTACTCATTTTACTATCGCCGGTCGTCGCACAATCAGCCAAGTATAATTCGCACTCGATGCGTGATGCCGTCGTCGGCGAGTGCGATTTGCGCCGGGCGCCCGGCGAGTGCCTTGCCGTCGAGTTCCACGCTGCTCACTCCGCGACTAACGCTGCGTGGGTTTTCGACCACGATTTCATATCGGGTCGAGCCGTATCGGTAGACTATCTCGAATCCCGGCCATTTGCGCGGGATGCACGGATCGATCAGTAGCGTTTTGCCACGGAGACGAAAGCCCAATATCCACTCGAGACCCGTCCGATACATCCATCCCGCCGAGCCCGTGTACCAAGTCCATCCTCCGCGCCCGACATGCGGCGGCATCGAGTACACATCGGCGCACGCGACGTAGGGCTCGACTTTGTAGCGATGGATTCCTGCGCGCGTGTTCGCATGATTGATCGGGTTCAGTAGCGAGAACAGTTCGCCCGCTTTGTCGCCATCACCAAGCATCGCAAACGCGATGACGGACCACAGCGCGCCGTGTGTATATTGGCCGCCGTTCTCCCTGATGCCGGGCGGATAGCCCTTGATATATCCGGGGTCCAGCGGAGTGTGATCGAACGGCGGGGTGAATAGCAGCACCAGGCCGTCTTCGCGACGAACCAGGTATTCGTCAACCGCCGCCATCGCGGCAGCAGCGCGGACCGGACTTCCGGCGCCGGAGATTACGCTCCACGACTGCGCGATCGAATCGATTCGGCATTCGAGATTGCCGGCCGAGCCGAGCGCCGTCCCGTCATCGAAGTAACCGCGCCGATACCAGTTGCCGTCCCATCCTTCGCGCTCCAGCGATCCCGCAAGCGAATTTGCGCGACGCCGCCAGGTCGAAGCGCGCGCATCCTCGCGGCGGATATCCGCCAACGGCGCAAACGCCAGCAGCGTCGTGTAAAGGAACCAGCCGAGCCAGATACTCTCGCCCTTGCCCGCCTCGCCGACGCGGTTCATGCCATCGTTCCAGTCGCCAGACCCGAACAGCGGGATTCCGTGGATGCCAACCGCGAGGCTATGGTCGAGCGCCCGCGCACAGTGTTCGAAGATCGTGCCGCGCTGCTCGGAGATCGTGGGCTGAAAGTACGATTCATCCTGGCCGGCATGCAGCTCCGGACCGTCAAGGAAGGGGACCGTTTCGTCGAGAATGCCCAGCTCGCCCGTCACCTCGATATAATGAGCGACTGCGAACGGCAGCCAGACGCGATCGTCGGCGATGCGGGTGCGTACGCCCTGGCCCGCGGGCGGAAGCCACCAATGTTGCACGTCGCCAGCGACAAACTGACGCGCCGCCGCGCGGATCAGTTGCTCCCGCGCCGTCGCGGGCTGCGCCACCGTCAATGCCATCACGTCCTGGAGCTGATCGCGAAAGCCGTACGCGCCTCCCGCCTGGTAGAAGGCCGATCGAGCCCAGACGCGGCACGCCAGGGTCTGATACAGCAGCCATCGATTGAGCATGACGTCCATCGACCGGTCCGGAGTCTTTACCTGAACGGTGTCGAGCAAGCCGTGCCATTGATGTACAGCGGCGGCCAAAACCGAATCGAGGTCCGCGTCGCGATATTTTTTAATCGAGGAAATCGCCTCCGCCCTGGTGGCCGCCTCACCGAGCAGGAAAACGACCTCGGTCACAGCGTTGGGCCTAAGCGACAGGGTCGTTTGCAGCGCCGCGCACGGATCGATCGCGGCTCCGGCTCTGGCGTACAGCGGGTTGCCGTCCGCGAGCGCCGCGGGATTGTCCAGCGTGCCGTTGCGGCCGAGAAACTCAGTTCGGTCCGCCGTCCATGACCGTTGCTGGCCGTTCAAGTCTGCGAATGCGATTCGACTTCCATATTCGGTGCTGAAGGAATTGCGCGCGAGTATCGCGTGGGTCTCGGGCTCGATCTCAGTCACGATGAAGGGGGCGGATGCGCCGCGCGAAGTGCCGAGCACCCATTCCACGTATGCGGTGATCGACAAACGCCGCGCGCGCGTCGAAAGATTGCGAATCTTCAGCCGCGAAATCTTGATCGAGTCGTCCACCGGCACGTACTGCGTCAACTCGAGTGAAATTCCGTGCGAGGTGTGCTCGAAGATGCTGTAGCCGTGGCCGTGGCGAACGACGTACGGCGCGACATCCTCGCGAATCGGGATCGCGGTCGGTCCCCACAGCTCATCGGTGTCCAGGTCGTGAACGTAGATCACCTCACCGGGACGGTCACTCACCGGATCGTTTGACCACTGCGTAATCTGATGCTGCTGGCTGTTGATTGCCCAGGTGTAGCCCGCGCCCTCGACCGAGACCTGGAAGCCGAACGAGGGATTTGCGATCACGTTGATCCACGGCGCCGGCGTCCATTGTCCCTCGCCGAGAATCGTCACATATTCATGGCCGTCCGCCGCAAACCCGCCCAGACCGTTGAAAAACTCGAGCTCGCGCCGCGGCGTCGAGATCTCCCCCCGGCCTGTCGCAGGGGTTCGCCGCGGCGGCGGGGCTGCCGCCGGCTCAAACATCTCCAGCCGTTTGACTTGCTCGGATAAGGTCCCGCGCCGGCTCAGCAACACCGCCCGCGCCACGGTCTGCAGAACGTTTCGCAGCTCGACCGAAACCAGATCGGAGCGCAGCACGAACACATTTCCGCATGCGCCCTGCCCGTCGGAAGACGACCGCGCCGGATTGGACCGAACCATGGCCTCGAGCGCGATTTGCAATTCTTGATCGTATGACGGGGGTCGCTCGTTCAGAATCACCAAATCGACGCACAGCCGCTTCATCCGCCAATATTCATGGGCGCGCACCAACTCGCGCACGATCTCCAAATCCCCTATCTCGTCGATCCGAACCAGCACGATGGGCAGGTCGCCGGAAATCCCGCTGGGCCACAGCTTCGATTGTCCGCCGACGCCGCGCTTGAGCAGGTCGGACGAAGGGCGCAGGGTCGGATCCGAGTAGAGCACGCGATTTGCGATACGCTGAAAAAGATGCGCCTCGTCGGCGTCAACCCGCAGGTGATGCAGTTGCACTTGCGCCTGCGTCCACGCCAGCGTCACCGCGCGCTCGAATGCGGTCGAGTCGTGATGCTTGTCCACCAGGTCGAGCGCTTCGGCCCGGGTCGGCGCGACGATGGTCCAGAATGCGACGCGCGCCGTAGCTCCTGCCGGTATTCGCAGCCGCCGGCGAACGCTGAAGATCGGATCGAGAACGGTGCCCACCGTATCCGAGAGCGGACGCCCGTCGATCACCGAAATTGCATCGCGGATATCCCGCCCGCGCCCAAGAAACCGCGCGCGATCGGTCTCGAACTGAATCTTGCCTACGGACTCTCCTTCGGCCACCGCCAGATGTGCCGCCCAGACCGGCGCGTCGGTGGGCGAGCGGAGTCGCCGCGTCGCCAGCAGCGCGCCGACCTGGGCGTCGAACTCCGTCTGCACGAACATCTTGGAGAAGGCCGGATGCGCAGTGTCCGACGCCTCGGGCGCCAGCACGATTTCGGCGTACGAGGTCAGCTCAACCTCGCGGACGCGATTGCCGAGATTCGAAATCGACACGCGCCGAACTTCGGAGTCATCTTCGGGCGACACTGCGACTTCGAGCGTGGTCGTCATGCTGCCGTCGCGGCGCACGATTTCCGCCCGATCCTCGGAGAACTCGACTTCGTAGCTGTCCGGCTCGACCCCGGCCGGTTGAAAGCCCGCCGACCAGACCTTGCCGCTGTTCACGTCGCGAATGAAGGCATAGGTCCCCCACGAATCGCGGGTCACATCCTCATGCCATCGCGTCACCGCCATGTCGCGCCAGCGGCTGAAGCCCGAGCCGGCCGCGGTGATCATCACGGTGTACCTGCCGTTGGATAACAGATGCGTGCGCGGGATCAGATCGTGCGGCGAATGGAACCGGCGAATCGTCGGCGGAGTGCTCTCGCGGACGTTGGCTTCCGCCTTGACCTCTTCGGCACGCGGGCGCGCCACCGCGACGTCGCGCGGCGTTCGCTCCTGCAGCAGCAGCTCAGTCGCCTGGATCATGGGTTCGGCGTGAAACCGCCTGCGCATCGCGCCAGTGTTCAGCGCGTCGGCAAGCGCCACCAGCGTCATGCCCTGATGATGCGCCATGTAGGCACGCACGATGGCGACGCTCTCACCTTCGGGAACGCGCGACGGGGTGTAGTCCAGCGCCTCGTACCAGCCGAAATGCCCAAGCCCGCCGGCGATTAACAGCCGCGAGAAATTCTGCGCGGCGGCTTCCGGATCCACCATCGCCGCCAGCGCCGTGGCGTAGGGTGCTATCACCGCGTTCTCGTTAAGTCCCCGCTTCAGCCCGAGTCCGGGCACCCCGAAGTTCGAGTACTGATAGGTGAGCTCGAGGTCGCGCGCGTTGTACGCGGATTCCGAGACGCCCCACGGCATCCCGAGCTCGGCGCCGTACTTCATCTGCCGGCGAACAACCAGCCGATTGGTTTGCTCGAGCAGGCTCCCGGCCGGCGCGCGCATCACCAGCGACGGCATCAGGTACTCGAACATCGATCCCGACCATGAAATCAGCGCCGAGCCGCGATCGACCGGTGTCATGGCGCGCCCCAGGCGAAACCAGTGCTTGACCGGTACTTCCCCCTTTGCGATTGCGACAAAACTCGCCAGCCGCGCCTCGGAAGCAAGCAAGTCGTAGCAGTTGGAATCGAGGCTCCCGTCCGTGACCCGGTAGCCAATCGACAGCAGTTGGCGCGCGGGATCGAACAGGAAGTCGAACTTCATCGCGTCGAACATCTTGCCCGCGGTTGCGGCGAGCCCGGTCAGCCGCCGCTCGAGCGATTTGGCCGCATCGCGGGCGCGCGCAAGCGCATCGACTGTCGAGTCGATTGATCCGGGCGCCGCGGCAATCGCGCCGGCAGTGGCATCATCAGCCGGGCGCTCGTCGTTGCGGCGCTTCAGGCAGCCGATCGCCTCATCATAGAGGTCCGGCAGATCGCCCAAAGTCGGCATCGAATCGAGCTGGGTTGCGGGATCGTCGAAAGTCGCGTCGCGAGCACCGCGAGTTGACCACGGCTTCAGCAATTCGATGTCGCGTCGATGACTGCGGATGCATGCTCGGAGCGCTTCAGCCCATGCGAGCACGTCGTCGGCGGCGGAGTCGGCGCGCTCCAGCGTCAACGCGCGCGCAATGTCACTGATCGAATCGCTCTGAATCTCAAGTTCCGCCAACCACGCGGCGAGTTCCACCACGGTTTGCGGATCCGACTGGATCAACGGCGCTATGGCGTCGAGCGCTTCCTCCAGCTGCTTTGGAGTGACAGTGTTGCTTCGCCGGTCGGCGGCCAGCGGGCCAAGCGCCTCGCGAACGAGCGCGATCGAGTCTTCGATTCCCTTGAGCCATTGCCGGTCCACAACCGGCCGCGCGATCATCTCGCGGCATGCGTTGCCCAGCGCGATCAGATGCCCCGCGAGATTGCCGCTGTCCACCGACGATACGTATCTGGGGTCCAGCGGCCGCAGGTCGCGGGTGGCATACCAGTTGAAGAAATGCCCGCGGAACTGCTCCAGGCGCTTCATCGTGTCGAGTGTCGCGCCCAGCCGCTCAGCGGTTTCATGCGTTCCCATCCAGCCGAAATCGTGAGCCGCGACGACCGAGAGCAGATACAGTCCAAGGTTGGTGGGCGAAGTCCGATGAGCCAGCACGGGCTTGGGGTCTTCCTGAAAATTGTCGGGCGGCAGCATGTTGTCTTCCGCGGTCACGAACTTCTCGAAAAAACGCCAGGTGCGCCGCGCGCTCAGTCGAAGCTCCCTTGTGTCGGCGAGTGAGAGCGGCTTCGTGCCCTCGATTCGCGGCGGAAGACTCGCCCATCGCGCGACGGCCGGCGACAGCATCCACAGGATCACGAAGGGAGCCGCGATCATTGCGCCGCCGTGACCCGCCCATGCGACGAAGATTGCCGCCGCCGCGCCGAGCACCGCGGCGCCGGCCATCATGCCGTAGAAGCCGCGAACGTCGAGACGACTGGTCCGCTTGGCCTGCGCCGCGGTCGTCCACTCGAGCATCAACCGATGACTCACGTACAAACGGTAGAGCGTTCGCGATATTGCGTCGCTCATCAGCCACGCCTGATGCGCGAGCAAGGTCAGCATCATCGCGAGCTGCGAGAGCCCGACTATCAGATCAGTGACGACCGCGCGGATATGGCTGCGCTTGGAGATGTCGCGCCGCCGCGGGATGATTCCGGTCAGGAACGGGAGCATCGGCGCAGTCGCGATCGTCGCGACAATGAACCCGGTCCAAATCGCAGCGCCGGCTTCGGGCAGCCGCCATCCCGCCAGCAACGCCAGCAACGCCGTCGGCGCCGACAGCGTGCGGCGCAGATTGTCGATCATTTTCCAGCGCCCGAGCGGCGGAATCGATGACCGGCCGTCGCGTGGGACCGTCGTTGCCGTGCCGGTGCTGGAACCATGGCCGAGAATCCACGGGATCAATTGCCAGTCGCCGCGGGCCCATCGATGCTGTCGGGCGGCGGCAACGTCGTAGCGCGATGGAAACTCCTCGACCAGTTCGATGTCAGACACCAATCCCGAGCGCGCGAAAGTTCCCTCGAAAAGATCGTGGCTCAGAAGCGCATTGTCCGGGACGCGCCCCGCCAGCGCCGCTTCGAACATGTCCACATCGTAAATCCCCTTGCCGCTGTAAGAGCCCTCATCCAGAAGATCCTGGTAAACGTCGGAAACTGCGAACGCGTACGGATCCATGCCCCTGGTGCTGGAGAAGACGCGCTGGAAAATCGATCCCTCGCGGCGGGTCGGCAATGAAGCCGTGATTCGCGGCTGCAGAACCCCGTGACCTTCGACCACCCGGCCGCATTGCTTGTCGAATCGTGGAGCGTTCAGCGGATGCGCCATTTTGCCGACCATCCGCTTGGCGGCCCCGCGCGGGATTCGCGTGTCGGCGTCGAGCGTGATCACGTAGCGCACGCCGTCGGGAACCGCCGGTGGATGTCCGTCCGGCGCGATGAACGTCGTATCCGTCGCGCCGCGCAGCAGCCGATTCAGCTCGTGCAGCTTGCCGCGCTTGCGCTCCCAGCCCATCCACACGCCTTCGGCTTCGTCCCAGATGCGCCGGCGATGGAGCAATAGAAATCGCTTGCCGCCCGGCCCCTGTCCGTGACGTTGGTTCAGTCGCGCTATCCCTGCCGTGGCTGCGCCGAGCAGGTCGTCGTCGCCGGGCGCGGTTTCGGTCGCGGAGTCGGTCCAGTCCGAGAGGATCGCGAGGTACAGCTCGCCGTCCGAACTCGCCAGGTAATGAACCTCAAGCCGCTCGATCTGCTCGTCGAGCTCGTCGCGCGTGGTCAACAAAGTCGGCATCACGACCATCGTGCGCAGGCTCGGCGGCACGCCATCATGAAGCTCAAGGGCGGGAATGATAGCGGGACCGATGAAAGTCGTGACTGCCCGATTGACGATCACGACCGCCGCATCGGTTGCGGGGATTATCGCGAGCATCGCGAGAATGAACCGGGTCCATCCACTGATTTGCGCGTCCTCTATCGCAAGCATGGCGCCCGCGACGATGATCGCGGTGACCACCGCGATCGTGCCCAGATAGCCCGCGATTCCGGCGGCCGCGTTGGCGCGAGCTATCCAGTCACGGACCGGAGCGCGAAATCCCAGTTGCGCTTCCAGAGAGTGACGCCCCTCTGAAATCAGGTAGTAGCCCGGATGGTGCTCGCGACGCGCCCTCGCGCCGTCGCCGTTTGGCACTTCGGACGCTGCACCCCGCGCAGAATCAATCGCGCTTTGAGCAACCTCGATTTCGCTGTGCCTCGAACCTCGTGCAAGTTCCTCGATCGCGTGCCGATAACGATCGCGCGTGGCAAAGTCCATCGCGGCAAAGTCGCTGGCCGCGCGCAGCACCGCATCGACCGCGCTCACACTCTCGAAGAAATCCGCCCAGTCGACCGCGGACATCAGGCGCATGCTCGTGATGACGTTGCGGACGGTAACGTTCATCGCGCCCTGCCCTTGGTGCACTTGACGGACGATCTCGTCTGCCGTGGTTCCCTGCGCCAGCAGCCGCTGGTCCAGCCACCGCAGCGCTGGCGTCACCTTGGGATCCTGATCGCGCAGGCGCTGAACCATCTCCACCGCGAAGGGCGCCGACAGCGGCGACTTGTCCAAATCCTTGAGCACTGCCTCGGCAGGCTCCGCGTCGCGGCCGTTCGATGCCAGCAGCCTGTTCGCCAGCAGGTCGGCATGCCGGCGTTGCGCACGGCTGTGGCCCATCTGTTCAGCCAAGCGCCGCAGGTTTTCGACGAGCACGATTCGAAGCGTAATCGCGACCGCCCATAGCTCGCCGATCGTCAGCGGCTGCACGTGCTGGTAAGCCTGCACGAACTTGGCGAGCGTCTGCGGATCGAAGTGGCTGTCGGTATGCGCGACGTAGGCCCACGCGATCCCGAAAACGCGCGGATACCCTTCCAGCGGGCCATCGGCGAGCTTGGGCAGTTGTCGGTAGAATCCGCGCGGCAGATCATCGCGAATTTCGCGAATCTGCTCTTCGACGACATGAAAGTTATCGACCAGCCACTCCGCGGCCGGCGTGATCGCGCGTTCCTCGCGGATTGCGCTTGCGATGCCGCGATACGCCGCGAGCAACACTCGCCCGTTGTCGCGCACCCGCGCCGCCATCGGCCGTCCGCGGCCCGGGTAGTCGGTGACGCGCTGCGCAACCGCCAGCGTCTCGCCATGCTGTTCCAGGCGCTCGACGCTGAACAGTTCCGCACGGATCGGCTCGTCGATATGCGCGAAAGAGGCTGCCGGCTTCTTAGGCGCGCGAAAAAATACGAAGTTCAAAAAAACTTGCCTCTCGATCCGGACGGCCCGGCCACGGTCTGACTGATGCGCGAGCTGCGCAAAAAAATGCGCACGCGGTGCAGCGAAAAGCGAACCACCGCGTTCGTGCGCCGCCCCGTCTGTTAGAATATCAGAACGCGGGCCGCGAGCCTCTGCATGAAGCTCGCCGATTTACCTCACCCGAGTCAGGCTACAATTTCTCAGATTCTTCCGTCGCTCTCAAATGCAGCGGGCGCAGCCGCGACGACTTCTTGGACTGGTGGTCCTGCATGCGGCGCAGGTCAGACACAGTCGTGCAATCTTCAGATCGCCGGGGCGGCTTCCAGGAAATCTCTCGCGCGTATCTTGCGGTATCTTTTCGGAGAAGAGATTTCAGGGGAGAAATTCGTTGCCGAGGAACATTGATTAAGGCGACGCCGCCGTCCATGGCGTGAGCTGATCATCGCCAATATCGTTCTTGCCAATGACCTGCCACTTTTGACTCGGCACACTGAAGTGTAAGGGAAATTTCATCGCGACTTGCTGGCAGCAGTGCTCTTCGCCATTTCATTTGAATCTATCCGCGCCAACAGCAGATCGATCCTGGTGCGAGCAGCATCTCCAGGTGCAAGCGCGCGCGCGCGCGACAGCGCCTCACGTGCATGGGCGGTGTCATTGAGCAGCAGGTACGCCACTGCAAGGTTAAACTGAGCTGGAAAGAACCCCGGCTCGAGCGAGAGCGCCGCAGCGTAGCGTGCGATTGCCTCGTGGGAGTTGTGCTGGGCCAAATACATCGTGCCGAGATCGGTGAGTACCTGCACGTCTTTCGGTTTACGGCCCAAGTAGTGCTGGTACGCCGCGATCGCTTTGTCGAATCGTCGTTGATCGAAAGATACGTTTCCGAGCCCGCGCAGGGCGTCGAGATTGTCGGGGTCGAGTTCGAGCACGTGAGTGAACGCTTCACGCGCCGTGTCATCGTTCGCGGGGTCGAACGCCGCGGAGCGAAAGGCCACGTCGCCGAGGCGGTTCCAAACTTCGATGTCCTTGGGACGGGCCTTGGCCTGTTTCTCCGCCTTGGCGATAAGCGTGCCGGCGGCGTGGGCCTGACCACGAGCCATCGGGTGCCCCGCCGGTAAAGACGTCGCCGAATGTCCGGGCGGCATACCAGATGCTTGGGCGTTCAAAATCGGTGCACGCTTCTGGATAGTTGGCTGCATGGCAACTTGGGAACGATCGTGTTTCCCGGCAGGCATAAGCAACCATGTCAGGGCTGCGCCAACCAAAAACGCACCACTGACTGCGGCAATCCATGAAGCTGAGAACCCACTGCGGCGAGGCCGGCTGTCGCTTGGCCGCCAGAATTTGTCCGCGCCAGCCGCATCGACGCGATTGCCGCACGCAGCGCAGAACTTCGCGCCCGTGGGGAACGGTGTCTCGCATTGTGAGCAATCGGCCATCGACGCCTCGTCGCCCTACGGTAACGCCGTACCATCCTGCGACGAGCGCCCCACTTGCATGCTCCCGATTGCGGTGAACTTGCCGGTTTTGGGATTGAACAGCTCAGCCGTGTTGAGCGTCTTGCCGTTGTTGTCGATCCCGCCGGCGATCAGGACAAGGCCCTTCTTGGGTCCCGAGGTAATCAGCACGGCCGTATGGAGCGCGCGAGCAGTGGTCATGGCGCCAACCTGCGTGAAGGTTAAGGCAACAGGATCGTACATCTCGGCGGTCGCCAGCACGGTTCCGGTTCCATCTTCGCCGCCGGTGATGAGGATGTTTCCGGCGTGGCGACCGCGACCTTTGACATAAGTGGGATCAAGCTGGGTCGCGGTATGCAGATAGCGGGCATGGGTCATGCTGGTGGTTGCGGTAAAATTGCCGGCCGTCGGACTGTAGAGCTCGGCAGTTTGCAGCACGTTGCCGTCAGCGTCGAGGCCGCCGGCGATGAGCACGTCGCCTGCCCGAGGTCCGGTTACCATCAGGGCGGCGGTGTGGTTTTCGCGGCTGTCGGTCATCGTCCCGCTGGTCGCAGTGAAGGTTCCCGTGCCGGGGTCGAAAAGCTCCGCCGTATTGACGATCGAACCATCGAAGCCGCCCGCGATCAGCACGCGGCCATCCTCTAACAGCGTTGCGGTGTCGTGGAAGCGGGCATCGGTCAGCGTGCTTTGGCAGTAGCCGGTAGTCGGATCGGCTCCTCCCAGCCCTGAGCAATCGAATTTGCCGCTCGACGGATTGTACATATCCGCGGTATTGACCAGGTTTCCTGTTTCGTCTTCTCCGCCGGTGATTAGAACCTCGCCATTCTGCAGCACGGTGGTGGTGTGCGCGAAACAATGGGCGTCAGTCATGCTACCGGTCGCGGTAAACTTACCGGTTGACGAATTGTAAATCTCCGCCGAGTTGAGGCATGTCGTGCCGACGCCGTTGCCGCCTGCAATCAGCGCCCCGCCGCCCGGTAGCGGCGCCACCGACGCGTAGAAACGGGCCTGCGCTAGGGTGTTGTTGCACGCTCCGGTAGCAGAATTTACTCCTCCTAAAAACTTGCAGGAGAAGGTTTTAGTCTTAAAGCTGTAAAACTCCGCGGTGGCCGTCGGACCGTTGAACTGATCAAAGCCTCCCGCAAGCAGCATGCCTCGGCGCGCTGGGCTGCTCGAGTCAGCTTGCTCGCCCGCTGCAGGCAGCACCGCAAGGAGCCCAACGAACAGAAGCGACAAGGCCCACATGGCAGCTGGCAGATTGCGCTTACTTCGCTTCGACGTTTTAGTCATCATCATCGCGTTGCGACTGCGGTCTTCGGCCGCGTCCCTGTCTTATAGCTGGCTTCTGTGAGGCGCGGTCGCCCGTAAACGGCCTGTATCTCGCGCCACAGCGCGAGCTGGTCGGAACTCGCGTTCAGTTCATGTGCTGATACCGCGGCCATCTGGGTCGAAAACGGCGGCAGGCCCCACCAATCGCTGTGTTGAAAAGTCATGAAAGGGATAAAAGCCAGAGCGGAGGCGGCGGTGAAGTTCGTATGGCAGGTGTATTGACTTAGGGAACCCTGTGCGCCGCACGAGTACGGTAAGTTTTCGGCGACCTTCCAGTCATGGAACCGCTCCACGAGCGGCGGACTTATCGGATGGCTGGCGCTGCCGGCATAAAGATTAAAAGGGGCCATGTGACAATCGATACACGACACACCGGCAGCGTACATCGCCTGAAAGACCCCATTCGACGCCGCATTATGCGGATCCTGTTCGTGACAGGTCAGGCAGAAATGGCTTTCATACTTAATGCCATCGGGGGCGAAACCCGGAAGTATCGGCATCCACGAGGCTGCTAGTGCCGGATTCGCGCCGCGGGTGAGCGTAGCCGTTACGCCACCCGATTCCGCAGTGGGATATTTCGCCAGGATCGCTGTGCCGAGGCTGCTGCTCGGATGGCACGAGCTGCACCACACGCCTGTAAAGCTCGAAACTGTGACCGGGTTGGTCACGGCGCCGAGGGCGAACATTCCTGGCACGGTTGTGCTGGCCTGGAGCGGCGAGTGGCAGGATGCGCAGAAAGTATTGTCGTTCTCGCCGTATGGCCCGGGGGCTTGTGTCCAGCCGTAATTGATCACCGTACTTGACCAGCCGTTCTGTGACTGGGCGTGCCGCGAATCCCACCAACCATGGCCCGTTCGATTCCACTGGTCCGCCGCGCAAGTGCCTGTCCCGGCCCCTGTACAGCACGCAGATGGAAATCCACTACTCAAACACGCAGCGTTGCCATACGAAACACCGGCGGCGCGCGACTGGTGCTCTACTTGATCGGCAAAGTGGCAGGACATACAGGTAACGCTGGCGTAATTATAGTCGGGGCGGTCCAGGTTCACGGGGAGGGGACCGGCGCATGAACCCTGAGCATTCCACGCGAGGATCAACGCACAGAGGATCGCAGCGATTCGAGCCAGTCTCTCGATTTGCAGGCGCCCGTGCAGCCGGACCGGACCAGCAAAAGCCTCCGGACGTAGCTGCGATAGTCGCCTCGAGGTGGCGGCGTTGATATTCATCATCTTCCTGCTGCGCTCACATAGCGTCAATTTTCGATATCTCTCGCTCTAGTACCTTGAACTCCACGAGCGCCCCGTGCGCCGGCACTGCGGCCTGTGCCACCCCATTGAACGGCGGCAGGGACCACCAATCGATGTGCTGCTCTTTAATGTACGGGATGAGGTTCTGCGCGTCGGTTACAGTGAACTTGCTATATGAGCTGTTATGACAGTTCGACACTGATCCTATCGCGCCGCAGGAATAAGGAAGGTCCGCGCCAACGTTCCAGTCGTGAAACCTTTCCTCGAGCACCGGTAGGCCGGTGGTACCGCCGCCGATGGACTGATAGGTCGACATGTGGCAATCGATGCATCGGACAGGACCACCGCCAGGGATCAGATGATTGTGCGTGGTCACCATCATATCATACATGGGTGTGCCCTTGCCCTCGGCGAAGTTGTGACGCTGCTCATGGCAGTTGAGGCAGAGCAGGTCTTCCGTCGAAGTGCCGTCGGCGTTCACTCCGGTGCTCAGAGTCTGATAGGAGGCGGGATTGTTGACGCCCTTCCAGAGATAGATTGCGATCGCCCCGCCGTCTATAGCATCCGGATTCAGCGCGCCGATCTGCGCGGTGATGTTGTCCGGAGGATGACACGTTGCACAGGTTACGGCTTGGAATCTCTGCTGCGGAATAGGGCCGGCATTGACGACTCCATTGTTGAAGGCTGCACTCGCGGAAGCTTGAAGGGGCGAATGACACTTTGCGCAAAACCCGTTCTCGGTCGAGCCATGATCGGACTGCGCGTGCCGCGAGGCGAGCCATCCGCTGCCCGTCAATTGCCACATGCTCGCGCAAGTGCCTGTCCCTTTCCCTTCACAGCACGCATATGGAGAGCCAGGGGTCGTAGTCGTAGGACCGGCGGTACACGAAGCGTTGACAAGGGCGGCGCTCTCATACCAGACGCCCAATACGCGCGAAGTGTGGTCGAGGCCAAGTATAAAATGGCACCCGGCGCACGTCTCGGGCGCCGCATAGTCGTAGGTCGGCGGCGTCAGATCGGTGGGCAGCGGAGGATAGAGTATGCCGGGCTCGACCGCCGCAGTCTCGGGCGACGTCGCTGGCGCTTCAGAGCCCTTGACCGGCCGCTCTCCCCGCGCCCAAGCCGGCGCTGCGAGTAGCAGTACTACTAGCGCAACCGAAATCAACGAACGCATTCGGCGACCCACCCGTCTTCCGAGGTCTTGCATATTGATGCACGGCGTCGGAGTTAAATTTCTATCCCGGCATTAGTGCAACAGACGTGCCGGTTCGATTGCATCTCTCGTAACAAAGAGAAAATCTGCATGACTTCGCGAAACCATTCGCAAAGTTATTAGAATTATTAATCTAAGTTCTCATTCGCTCAGATCGAAGCTGTTGCCCTTAGCACCACCTACTGACGCGAATCGACACAATCGCGCTTTCCTCAGACCGCGCAGGCATCCTCCCTGCGTCGTCCCGAGTTTTCCTGTCATCCCGAGCGAAGCCGAGGGACCCCGGCTCTTTTTTCTAAATTGCCTCGCCCGAGTAAGGGTTCACTTGCCAGCTCGCGATCCCATTGGCAGACTCGTGCACGATCGAATTGATCGGTCTTGCGGTGGCGAACAACGAACAGGCAAACAAACAGTCAGCGGCGATTCACGGTGATCGAACTGCCCATCTTCCCGATCGTGGCGGAGTCATTGGGGTTGCCGTTCAAGTATCTGCCGGAACTCGTAAAGTATGGCGGGATACCGTTTCTGCTGACTCTTGCCGCAAGAGCGATCAGCTTTCTGCTGGCGCGCGAGGATGCCTCAAGATATGCGACGGGCGTCCTGATGGTTGCGCATTTTGTTCTGTTCACGCCGTTTTCCGTAACCTGGTCGAAGCTCGCGATCTATGGCCGCCCGGCGATCGCAACCGATCCTCCATTCGCCTACTCGCGAACTCAATGGTTATACCTGCTGGCGACCGCCGTGATGATGATCTCGCTCGCGATCCTCGTTGGTCCGTCAGCCGCGCTCTTGCGCTACGGCCAGCGAAACTTTGACCACCAGGTCATTACGGCGGCGGGAGTGCTTCTGGTCGCAGGACTTATTCTATTTGCGATCGGATTCGTCCGGCTCGCCTTCGTTTTTCCGGCGATCGCCATCCGGAAGTATGCGGGAATATCGGCCGCGTGGAAGCAAAGCAGGGGAAATATCGAGCGGCTTGCCGCGATCGTTATTCTTTCTATTGCTCCATTCCACGTCATCCGCCAAATTCTCGATTGGGGAATCGGATATCACCCTCCCGGCCTTGCGGCGGCCGCCAGGGGATGCCTGGATATGCTGCTGGTCGCGATGGCGACGACTGCGCTCGCCGGGCCCGCGCTCGCCTACAAGACGATCGTTCTCGACGAGCCCGAAGATGCTCCCGCGCTTGCCGCGACTGCGAGCCGCGAGTAGTTTCGATCAACCGCCCTTCCATCCGCGCAGGTGCAGGTCGTCGAGCGCGATCTTGAGACTGTGCTGTATCTTTCCCCACAAATCCGGCGACTTGTCTTTCGACAACACGGTCAGCGCTTCACGATAGTTATCGACTGCTTCTTCGAGATACCTGACTCCTGCGCCCCGCTCGCCGAGCTCAACCAGCGCGTCGCCCATGTCGTACTTTGCCGTTGCCCATTCTATCGGTTGTCGATCCGGCTTATAGACCTTGAGCGTGTCTTTGAACGCGTCAATTGCCTGCTCGGCATAATAAGTATCTGACCCGTTCTCGCCCAAACTCAGCAGAGCATTTCCGAGACCGGTTTTCGCAATTGCCCAAGAGGTCGGTTGATGCTCGAGCGATAGCACCTCCAGGCTGGTGCGAAAGGCTCTTGCGGCTGGTTCCAGGCAATTGCGCTCTGAATCCGGATCAAGGTCATATAGGTCCATCAGCGCACCGCCGAGATTAATCTGGACTTCTGCCCACACCAGCGGATCGCGCTCGCGTGGATATCCATCGAGAATTTGCCGGAACAACGCGATCGACTGCTTGAAATCGTCGCGATTCGACGTCATCTCGCCTAGCGTGTCGAGGCTCTGAGCAAGTTGGCCTTGGGCCGACGCCCAATATATTGGCTCTGAACTCTTATGATAGACTTTCAATGCTTCCTGATCGGCCGCGATGGAATCCTCGAGTTCTTTCGTGCTCCCATCCCGGTGGGCCAGCACCCTGAGCGTATTGCCAAGGTTGAGTTGAGCTTCTCCCCAGCTAGTCGGGTAGTAGCGCGCGTCAAATCCGTTCACCGCTGCACGATAATAATCCTCCGCCTTACGCAGGCTCTCGACACCCGTCTCATGCCGCCCGATTCTTTCGAACGTAAGTCCGAGCGCGTATTGCATATTCGCCGAATCGAGCCGATCGGATCGCGACTGGTACACCCCGAGCGCGTTCTGGTAAGCGGTCGCTGCCGCCTGCAGAGGCGCAACCTGCAGGTTCTGCCCGGCCAGCGATCTCTGCGCCAGCCCAAGATTTTGCTGCGCCATCGCCCATTCGAGCGGATCGCGTTCGCGTGTCCAATCGGCCTGCGTCCGCTGAAAGTAAGCGATTGCCGTATGTAAAGAATCTTCGGAGTCGAGTTCGATACCTGAGATGCTGCTCGCGATACCGACCGCCAGGTTCACTCGTGCACGGGTGTCCGCCGTCCAGCCCGACGTCTTGCGGGAGTCGTCGGCGATCGCGCGGACCTGCTTGATCAGAGGCTCCAGCGCATCGCCAAATTTGTAATCCCACTGCTGCATGAACTCGGCACTTTGAGTCGCGGCGATCAAACGCAGCACCGTGCACAGATCGTCCACCGGCAATCCCGGCAGCTTGAAGTCGCCGGGAAGGTACGCCCCGCCGAATTGCGCATCGCTGCCGAACATCGTCTCGTAGAGCGGACCAACGGCCGGCTGCGCGACGCCCTTCGCGCCGCCCCAGATCAACGCTTCGACGCGCACATCGGTTACCGCTCCAAGCGCGTCAAGGTGCGCGATTCCTTGCGGACGGCCCGAAACCGCAATCGTGCGGTTCAGGATGATTGGCGTGATGCTCAGGCGGCGATCGAGGTCAGCAAGCGCGTCGCGCAACCGCCCTTCGAGTTGCTTGCCATCGTCCCCCTCGAGATGCGCAATTGCGACGACGACACGCATGCGCCATTGCTTCATGTTCGGGTAGGCTTCCGGACTTTCAGAGGCAACCACGCGCGGGCCGCGAAGATAGATCGAAGCGCGCTGCATGAGGATAAAAGGCAGGCAGGCCAGGGCAACGATGCCCGCGACTTGTCGCACCGCCTTGTATCGAAGCTGTCGCCGCCCAATCTGAACGCGGGCCTTCGACCAAAACGTCAAGCCGAACACAATCGCCCCGATCGTCCCCGGAATAGCCGTGACGATGACCAAATCGGTCACCACCCGAGCATCTGGCCAGATGAAAATGATCAGCAGCGCGATGCCAAAGGCGCCAGCCACCGCGCGTGCGCGCGTGAGCCACGGAAACCTGTCGGCGATATACTGACTCGGGCTACTCATCTTGCCGCTTCATCAATAGTGGGCGACCATATTAACGCAATGCCCACGCGCGACCATCAGTTTAGCGTCTCGTCGCGATGCGAACTGCTGCCGTATCTGCTCAGCATTCCGCTCGGACTGTCGCGCAAACAGGCGAAAGATCTTCTGCGCTTCCGGGCGGTTAGCGTAAAGCGAATGACCGCCGTCAGGCATGATACCCAGTTGGAGCCGGGCGACGTTGTGACTATCGCCGCGGGCAAGCAAATCCCGGCCGCGTCGATCGAGCGTCATGGCCTGAAAATCATCTATCTCGACGATGATATCGCCGTGGTTGACAAACGAGCGGGGCTGCTTTCGATGGGATCGGAGGGCGAGAAAGAGAGAACCGCGCATCGGATCCTCAACGAACATCTCAAGGCGCTCACAAAATCGCCGGCGCAACAGGCCTTCATCGTGCATCGACTCGACCGCGAGACCTCCGGCCTGATGATGTTCGCAAGAAGTCGCCCGATCCAGGCGGTCCTTCAGCAGAACTGGAAGAGCGTCATCAAAAAATACCTTGCCGTCGTGGAGGGCGCGCCCTCGAAGGCAATTGGAACGATTCGGGACAATCTTGTAGAGAGCAAGTCATTCAAGATGCATCGCGTCGAGCGGGGTGGGGAGCCTGCAATCACGCACTATCGCGTTTTACGAACCGGTCAAGACAGGTCGCTCGTCGAACTTACGCTCGAAACCGGCCGCAAAAATCAGATTCGCGTGCAGATGGCTGGCTTGGGTCATCCTATCGTCGGCGATCGTAAATATGGCGCGACCAGCGATCCCGCCCGGCGGCTGGCGCTCCATTCGTGCGAGCTGAAGTTTTGCCATCCGGTGTCGGGCGCCTCGATGGATTTCCGCAGCGCTATCCCAAGCCGGCTGATGGCGCTGATCGAAGCGCGCGGAGTCGCACGCGCAAAGTGAAACATCCGCGAATCCCGCAGCGGCAAACAAATGACACTGCGGTGCGATTTTGACGACTCTCGACGCTCGCGCATCGGACCTCGCATCGACGCTCAAAATTCCCGGGAGTTCATAAGGCGCGCGACTGCCCGTCACAGCCAATCATTGGCGGCGTCGGTCACGCTTGGCAGGCCGTTGTGTTGCGGCGGCACGCAACTTGGATCGATCAGGCGCGAAGGCGTGCTGTGCGTGTCTGGTGGGAGCGAGTGAACCAGCGACCGGATGAAAAAGAGTGAGCATTGAAACCGCCAGCGTTCCCGCGATCGACATGTGCGCGATTACCCGGCTCGCCGAAAGCGATGAACTGGGCGAGCAATTTGTCACCGAAATGATCGAGGTATTTCTTGCCGACTTGAGCGAACGGGTACGCCTGATCGGCTTGCAGATGAGCCACGACGACCGTGCCGGAATTGCGGCGACCGCACACGCGGTCAAGGGCAGCTGCAGTCATTTTGGCGCGGTGCGCCTGATGGAGTTGTCGCGTGAGATCGAAGGCCGGGTCAGGCACGAACAAACCGACGGCCTTCGAACGGCGATCGATTCCATGGTCGCGGAAACGCAACGAGTCCGTGCCGCGCTGGAAGCTTATCGATCGAGCCATATGCGCGGCGCTGATGGATAATCTGCGGCCGGATCACGCACCCGCGGTTTGAGCGGTTGCAGATCCTCCGCTGCGCCCGCTGCTCAACGCAAGCATCACTTCAGTCCAGCCGTCGAAAATCATATCGATGCCGATGAACAGTCCGATGACCCACAGTCCTGAGCTCGGCCACCAGCTCATGATCGAAAATCCGAGGAACAGCGAAATTGCGCCGTTCAAGATCAGCCATCCCCGATGATGGATCGGAGTCGAAAAGGCTACGAAAATTCTAAAAGTGCCGGCGGCGATCAGCAGCATCGCGATCATCAAGGTCAGCGTCACGGCAGCCACCTCCGGATGCGTGACCATCAGGATGCCGGTAACTGCGTATAGCGCGCCGCTCATGAGATTAATGAAGAAGCCGCCCCACGCGCGTCGCGCAAACCCGTGAATGATTTCGAACAGGCCGCCGAAGATCAGCAGCCATCCGAGGAAAATCACGGAAACCATCGTCATGAGTTCGACGCTGCCTATCGCTATGGTGCCTATGACGATCAGCACCGCTCCCAGGCAGAGAAACCAGGTACGATGCGCCCTTACTTCTTCGATTCCCAACTGCGTTACAAGTAAAGCCATCCTGCTCTCCCCTTGATTACCGGGTTTGAGTAAACAAGTTGCGCATCAACTGGCGGGCGGCTGCAATCGCCTCCCGCCGATTGGCGCTGCCAACTCGCGCGCACAGCGCAAGCCTATGTCTTCGCGTCGATTCGAGCAGTTCGCTACAAACCCATCTTCCTGCGCTCTGCCCAACGCTTCTTCATCGCGATTGACAACCGCTTTCTGCCTTCGGGAGTCAGGCCTCCGCGCTTGCGCCTTTTCGACGTGGTCCCCTTTGGCCTGCCGACTCGCGTCTTCTCGCCGCCCCCTGACAAGGCCGATCCCAAGAGCGCCGCAATAGCTCGACCGAGCCTGTCGCTCTCCTCCCTCAAGTCCGCCACTAATTTTTCCAGGTCCAAGATTCGCTCCTTTGGCGCGCTTGCTATGCGCAGCTCGCGCCGTTGTGTAACTGCTCGTTATGATTCGCGTCCTATCGATGCCCGGATAGGAGCGTACGCCAACTCATACCAGCGCAATACCTACTCTTTCTATCGACTCGATCCAATCGCGCAGAGGACGATGCGGCAGGTAGCGATAATTTTGGACAACCCGTAGAGTGAATGGCTCATGCCTGGGAAAAAAATGAATGAAGCGGGTCGCGCCAGATTTCTTGTCGAGCTGATCAAGCCGTCGCATTACGACGACGACGGCTATCTCATCCAATGGTGGCGCGGCTTCGTGCCGTCGAGCTCGCTGTCGAGTATCTACGGCCTCGCCCTCGACGCGCAGGCGCGGGCCGTCCTCGGCGACGGAGTTGATCTCGAGATCGCGGCGCACGACGAGACTAACGCGAGAGTCCCGGTGCGTTCGATAATTCGCCGGTTCAAGCGCAACTTGAACCGGGGCGTCGTGCTGATGATCGGAGTGCAAACCAACCAGTTTGCCCGCGCGGTTGATATCGCGCGCGAACTGCGCGCTGCCGGAATCCAGGTCGCGATCGGCGGATTCCACGTCAGCGGATGTCTCGCGATGCTCCCCGAGATGCCGCCCGAGATGAAGGACGCGCTCGCGCTCGGAATCACGCTGTTCGCGGGCGAGGCCGAGCACCGGCTCGACGAGCTGCTGGTCGCTGCGTTCGAGGATCGTCTCCCGCCGGTTTACAACTTCATGGCCGATTTGCCGGCGATGGACGGCGAGCCGCTGCCGTTCCTTCCAATCAAATACGTCAAGCGCTATGCCGGGGCGATCGGATGCTTCGATGCGGGGCGCGGATGCCCGTTCAGCTGCAGCTTCTGCACGATCATAAATGTGCAGGGGCGCAAGTCACGTCATCGCAGCGCCGACGACATCGAACAGTTGATTCGCGCGCACGCGGCGCAGGGTGTCCGCAGCTTCTTCATTACCGATGACAATTTCGCGCGCAATCGGAACTGGGAAGCGATCCTCGACCGCATCATCCAACTCAAGCGCCGCGACCGGCTGAAGATAAACATCATCATGCAGGTCGACACCATGTGCCACAAAATCCCGAATTTCGTGGAGAAGTCGGTGCGCGCAGGGTGCAAGAAAGTCTTTATCGGGCTCGAGAGCATCAATCCCGACAGCCTCAAGGGCGCATCGAAGGGTCAGAATTGCATCACCGAATACCGCAGGATGCTTCAGGCGTGGAAGCGCGCCAAGGTTCTGACCTACGCCGGCTACATCCTCGGCTTCCCGTCCGACACGCCCGATAGCATCGAGCGCGACATCCAGATCATCCAGCGCGAACTCCCGATCGACATCATGGAGTTCTTTATGCTGACGCCGCTGCCCGGCTCCAAGGATCACCAGGAGATGTACCTGCGCGGCGAGCGGATGGAAGCGGATACCAACAAGTATGACGCCGAGCACGCGGCCGCCGATCATCCGCGGATGAGCGCTGCCGAGTGGCAGGATATCTACCAGCGCGCATGGCATCTGTACTATTCGCCGGCGCACATCGAGACGCTGATCAAGCGGGCCGTCGCCAGTGGAATGCGCACGCGGCGGATGACCTCGATGATTCTCTATTTTTATGGGAGTCACGCCTACGAGCGGGTGCATCCGCTGCAAGGCGGGATCATTCGGCGCAAGCCGCGCACGCAGCGCCGTCCTGGTTTTCCGCGCGAGAACCCGCTCAGGTTTTTTATGCGGCGCGCGCGCGAGATGTCAGCGACCTATGTGCCCGGTCTGTGGTTCATGTGGCGGCTGGAGCGGCTGCGACGCAAGATCGAGAACGATCCGGCGTCGAAGCGTTATACCGATGTCGCGCTCAGCCCGGTCGCTGATGACGAGTTCGGCGCCGATCTCGAGCTCTACCACGCAACGGATTCAGCGCGCCATGCCGCCGACCAGGCCCGCACGCGCGCCGACGCGATTCGTCAAATCGACAGTAGCGGCGACGCCGCTGCATGATCGCGGCGCGATCGTTTTGCATCGCTGGCTGGGCTGCTCTACGCGCAGTAGCGCGCTTCTCCGACTTCGGGACTATGGCTGGTAGAGCCCGGGGAAGTCTTGCCGGAGCCGTTCGAGTTTCGGCATATCGTTGATGACGATGTAGGGCTGGTCCGGGTGCAGAGCCAGGTAGTTTTGCTGGTAGTCCTCGGCCGGGTAGAAGGCGGTGAGCGGAACTACCGTGGTTACGATTGGCTTGGAGAATGAATGTCTCTGTTCGAGTTGGGCGATGTAGTCATCCGCCAGCTTCTTCTGACCGCCGTTCTCATAGAAGATCGAGGACCGATATTGAGTTCCTGAATCCGGGCCCTGTCGATTCAGCTCGGTCGGATCGTGAGCGACGAAAAAAAATACTTTCAACAGATCGTCGTACGAAACCTTCGACGGATCGTAAGTGACCTGCACCGACTCGGCATGTCCCGTCGTTCCTGTGCTGACGGTTTCATAGTTCGCGGTGTCTGCATCTCCTCCTGCGTACCCGGAAACAACTTTGGACACGCCTTTCACATGCTTGAAGACGCCGTCCACGCCCCAGAAACAGCCGCCCGAAAAAACCGCGGTAGCGCGGTCGTTGCCCTTGGCCTCGGCCAAAACGTCGATCGGCGTCAGACCGAATAAAACGCCGCCGGCAAGCAAGAGCGTTAGGATCCACTTCGTTCGTGACGTCATCGTTGTGGCTTCTCCGGGTACAGCGCGCGTATGTTTCTCCGTCTTCATTCATACTAGCATCCAGGAATTCTCGAGGAACGCGGCGTACCGCGACTGGCTTTTTGACCGTCGGTATTGAACTCTGAGCAAAATCATCCATGCGATTCGCGCCGATACTTCTTGCTCTAGTCACGCTCATCTCCACCGGGTTGGGCGGTATGGCAGCCATGCGCTTGCGCGACCGGCTTCATTTGCTGCTCGGCTTCAGTTCCGGCGCGGTGTTGGCGGTGGCGCTGTTCGACATACTGCCGGAAGTCTTCGCTTTCCCTCACGGCGCATCGTACATGCCGATGACTGCGCTTGGATTCCTTGCCTTCTTCGGACTTGAACGTTACACGGCGATGCACCGTGCTCGCGAACATCCTCACTTGGCGCCATCCCATGAGATGGAGCTTGGCGCGGTGTCCGCGGCCGGCCTGGCGTTTCACAGTTTCCTGGACGGCGTTGCAATCGGTGTTGGCTTTCAGACGAGCGTCGAGATGGGACTGTTAATTGCGTTTGGCATAATCGCGCACGATTTCAGCGACGGGCTGAACACCGTGTCGGTCGTTCTCGCGCATGGAAATTCGCCCAGACGCGCCGTTTTCTGGCTGATAGTGGATATGTTGACGCCGGTTCTCGGTGCGGCCTCGACGCTGATGTTCAATTTGAGGGCGGGACTGCTGCCGTGGCTGCTTGCATTTTTCGCCGGCTCTTTTCTTTACATCGGGGCCTCGGATCTGCTGCCGGAAGCTCGCGAGCACGACTCTCCATTGGTTGGCGTCGCCACCTGTATGGGGATGCTCGCAATTTTTCTGGTTACCCGCTTGCTGCGCGGATAAAATGAACATCAAGCCAGTGGATCTTGAACGCGAGCGGGGATTGCCTTAGAAGTGGTCGCTGCGGTATGAGGCGGTTGTTTTCAAAGGCGGACTTGCGGGACCTGAGTTTAATCGTGGCCATCGTCATGTTGTTGACCAGCGTCCCCTCGAATCCCGGGTTTGTCGTCGTCTCCGGACCGAGCCGGCCGGAATTGACCGTAAACATTTGCCAGCCGATTCAAATGCTCGACCGCGGGTCGAACACATTGCTCGCACGCCCTGCGACGCTCTTGCCGGAGCTCACTCTCCGCCATCTGGGCTCGACCGCGGTAAAAGAGACGGTGCGATTAGTCGACGGTCAGGTTGCCCCCGACACTCCGCCGCCAAAGCGTCCCGTCTGAAGACCTTCGTTCGACGGCGTTCCCGATATGGGTTCCCGGCGCCAGTCTTTTTTCGTTCAGGCAAGCGGCGTACCACAAGGTGTCCGCTGGGAGATGTTCTATGCGAGGGATTTCTGAGGCTGTCCTTTTGGGCAAGGCGGCCGTTTCCCTGCATGACGTCGGGAAAACGTGCAGACGCTTGTTGGTGGCGGCTGTTTTCCTCGTCGGGCTAACGCCCAGTCTGAGCTGGGCCTGTGCATGCGGGTGTGGTGTTTTCGAGGTAGGAACCGCGTCACTGTTTCCTCAGGGGTCCGGAGGCCAGGTGTGGCTACAATATGAATTCATGGATCAGCACATAAACTTCCACGCGACCCAGCCGGCCTCCGCCTTCTACAACAACGACAAGTACATCCGAACAAACTTCATGGAAGCTGGCGTACAGTATATGTTCAATCGGGACTGGGGAGTGATGCTCGAGGTGCCCTATTGGGTGCGCGATTACAAAGGTGCTTATGCGGGCAACAACGACGGCATCCATTGGTACCAGAACAACTCCATAGGCGATATCCGGATCCAGGGGATGTACACGGGCCTGTCGGAGGACATGTCGACCGGACTCCTGATGGGAGTCAAGGTCCCCAGCGGCGACTGGACCTATCCACCCTACGATCGGGACACGCAGATTGGCACGGGTAGCACTGATCTTCTCATGGGGGTTTACCACCTCGGAACATTACCGACGAAGTTGGGGACGTTGCCGTTGACCTTCATGGAACGCCCCTTCAACTACTTCGTGCAGGTCAACTACGATTTGCCGCTCTGGGAACAGGACCAATACACGCCCGGTAGGGAAGTCGATGGGGCGGTGGGAGCCTACTACGACTTCGGCAAAGTAGGTCCTCTGAGCGAACTCGCTCCGATGCTTACCTTTCTCGCCGCTGACCGTACGCGGGATACGGGAAATAACGCCATGCCTGCCGACAGCGGCTACACCCGTTTCATGGTTGCCCCGGGAGGCGAGATCCAACTCGGAGTCATCCGGGCTTACGCAGACATTGAGGTCCCAATTTTTCAAAACATGAGGGGTTATCAGCTGACCGCGCCCTTCGCGACCAAACTGATCCTGAGTTACAGTTTCTGAAGCGTGGGAAGACAATCGTGAGGCGAATGGCATTGTGGTCCGCTGCGGCAGGAGTCGGCATGATCCTGTGTATGGCTGCATTGGCGTTGGCCTCCGCGACTGTGGGTGGCGCGGCGCCGGCGCTGGTCGTGCCCGAACTGGACGGTCGCACATTCGATCTGAGTGCGCTGCGCGGGAAGGTCGTAGTCCTCAACTTTTGGGCTAGCTGGTGTCCGCCTTGCCGCTACGAAATGCCGGCTCTTGACGCCTTCTATCGGCGCTATCATGGCCAGGGACTCGAGATGATCGGTCTCAGCGTCGACGGCCCGCACGATCGGTCCGAGGTGCTCAAGGTCATGCGGTCGTTCAGCTATCCGGCGGCGATGCTGTATGACGCGAAAGTCAACGATTTCAGTCCGCCCGACGTTATGCCCGTCACCTTCGTTGTAGATCGCAGCGGAGTCATCCGCGCGAAGCTCACACCCGGCCAATCGGCGGTTACCGAGAAAGATCTCGCCGACATAGTGCTACCGCTGCTGGCGGAGAAACCCGTGGCGCCGGCTTCAGGCAATCGAGGTGACCCCAACGCTAAACCTTAATCTCAAGGAGCAGAGTCTCGGTACAAGCCTGGCTCTGACGATGCTGGTTGTCATCGTGGGCGTGGTGACTCTAACTGGTTGTCGCCGGACGGCCGAAGATATTGGGGAGCGCGGAGGATTTGCGGTCAGCAATAGCTCCGACTGCTTACCCGACATCACCTTGGTCGATCAGCATGGCCGCAACGTTTCCCTGGCCTCGCTGAAGGGGAAACCGGTGCTGTTCGATTTTATTTACACCAGCTGTCCCGGACCGTGTCTTCTGCTCACGACTCAGATGAAACAGGTCGCAAATCGACTCGGACCCAGGCTTGGAACCGAGGCCCGCATCGTGTCGATAACAGTCGATCCCGAACACGATCACCCGGCGCAGCTTCTCGCGTATGCGAACAAACAGGGTGCTGACGTTAGCGGCTGGCTGTTCCTGACGGGAACGCCCAAACAGATCGAAGACGTGATGGCGCGATTCAACGTGATTCGAAAGCGCGAAGCCGATGGAACGGTCGATCACGTTCTCGAATTCTTCCTGGTCGATGCGAACGGTCGTGAATTGCTTCAGTACATAGGTCAAAAGGCCGAACCGGATCGGGTCGCGAGCGACGTGGAGCGAGCCGCGGCGCGCAAGCCGGTGACGGCTGGCGCCGGCGCCAACTAGGCGGTCACCTCCCGAGCAGTGGACGCATGAAATCGTCAAGGCCATTCGTGGGAGCCATGATGGGTCTGGCGTGCATCTGCGCCTGCGCGATCTTTCTCGGTCGAATCCTCGATGCTGGCGTGAGCCGGCCTGTGCTCACGGTCCGAGTGGTCGCGCATCAGTGGTGGTGGGAATTCGATTACCCCTCTCTGGGCATCAAGACCAGCGATGTTCTGTACGTTCCAAGCGCTACCGACATTCGGCTCGAGCTTGCTTCCGCCGACGTGCTCCACAGCTTCTGGATTGTTGGGATGAAGGACTCCGTGGAAATCGTGCCCGGCAAGACGCGCCCGCTCGATCTGGTCGTCAAGTCACCAGGCGAGCTCTACGGAAATTGCGACTCTGGTTGTGGCTGCGCAACCGTCTGCATGCGATTTCGCGTGCGGGCGAGCAGTTCCGGCAGCTTCGATCAGTGGGCGGCTCGCGAGCGTTTGCTCCCCTCAGAATTCAAGCCACCGCGTACGCGGGTTGTGCCAGCCTGCGCTTTGAATAGCGGCCACGATGGCCACGCCGGGCGCGATTCTCCCGCCGGTCATTTGCAGCGGTTGCTTGATGCAGCCGCATCAACCGGCAATAGCCCTTCCCAGTGAGTCCCATACCTCGCCCGTTACTTTACGGGAGAGGTATCCAGAAAAGAATTTGGGGGCTGGGATTGCTCCCAGCCCCCTGCCGTCACCACATCCGCCGCCCCACCACAACCCTCTTAGGGCGCGGCCCTTGCCGCGCCTGCATTCAAGGTGGGCCCCGAAGAATTCGTCATCCCCATTTTCTCCGAGGACTGGCTAATACTTTTCGCCGCCGCCTCTTGTACCTACCTGCCCGTCCGCATCCACCTCATTCTCATTGCCAGTCTCTCGAAGGCCTCCTCCGCCTAATTCTCCGGGACCCTTGACACTCCTTCCTTATGAGCACCCGCTGGTGGTGCCGCAGTTCATGCACTTGTAGCAGGCGCCGTTGCGCACCATGATGCTGCCGCAGTCGGGGCACGGCGGCGCGTCGGCCTGATTGATGAAGGCCTGGCGAATGCCGCCGTCCTTGCCTTCGCGCAGGCTGGCTACTGGAGCCATCGCTACGGTCGCCACCGGCGCGTGCGCTGCTTCGGATTTTGCCGACAGCGTTTTCTCCGACTCGATAATTCCGACCTCGCGCTTTGCTTCCTCGTCAAGAAACTTCGACGCCATCCATCGGAACAGGTAATCGACGATCGACTTGGCGTACGGAATCTGCGGATTCTTGGTGAAGCCCGACGGCTCGAAGCGCATGTGCGAGAATTTGTCCACCAGGAACTGCAGCGGAACGCCGTACTGGAGCGCGAAGGAAATCGCGGTCGCGAAGGAGTCCATCAGGCCCGAGATCGTCGAACCCTGCTTGGACATCGTGACGAAGATTTCGCCCGGGGCGCCGTCCTCGTACATGCCGACGGTGATGTAACCTTCGTGGCCGGCGATATCGAATTTGTGGGTGATCGATTTGCGCTCGTCGGGCAGCTTGCGCCGCTGCATGCGATCGTCGGCCGGCGCGATCGACGCGACCGCGTCCACCGCTTTCTCTATTTCTTTCCTGCCCGTGTTGAGCGGCTGTACGCGCTTGGATCCGTCGCGGTAAATCGCGACCGACTTGAGCCCAAGCTTCCACGCGGTGACGTAAGCCTCGGCGACTTCGTCCACGGTCGCTTCGGCGGGCATGTTGATGGTCTTGGAAATCGCGCCGGAGATGAACGGCTGCACCGCGCCCATCATCTTGAGGTGCCCGTTGTAGTGAATCGTGCGCGCGCCCGCGCGCGGCTTGAAGGCGCAATCGAAGACGGCGAGATGCGCGTCGGCGAGCTGCGGCGCGCCTTCTATGGTCTCGTTCTCGTCGAGGTACTCGACGATTTCCTGGACTTCCTTCGAGTCGTAGCCCAGGCGCTTGAGCGCCCGCGGCACCGTGTTGTTGACGATTTTCAGCATCCCGCCGCCCACCAGCTTTTTGTACTTGATGAGCGCGATGTCAGGCTCGATGCCGGTGGTGTCGCAATCCATCATGAATGCGATGGTCCCGGTCGGCGCGATCACCGTGGCCTGCGAATTGCGGTAGCCGGAGGAGGTGCCGAGCTTGAGCGCGTCGTCCCATGACTCGCGCGCGGCGCGAAGCAGGTCGAGCGGAACGTAGGAGGAGTCGAGCTTGTAGGCGGCGGCTTTGTGGCGCTCGATCACTTTCAGCATCGGCTCGCGATTGGGCGCGTAGCCGGCGAACGGACCCATTTGTCCGGCGATTCGCGCCGACTGGAGATAGGCCTCGCCCGTCATCAGCGCGGTAATCGCGGCGGCGTAGCTGCGCCCCTGGTCGGAGTCATAGGGCATCCCGAGCGCCATCAGCAGCGCGCCCAGGTTTGCGTAGCCAAGCCCGAGTTCGCGGTACGCGCCGGCGTTGCGGGCGATCTCGTCGGTCGGATACGAGGAATTATCGACGACAATATCCTGCGCCGTGATCATCACGTCCACCGCGTGGCGGAATGCGCGCACGTCGAACTCGCCGCGATCGTCGATGAACTTCATCAGGTTGAGCGAAGCGAGATTGCAGGCCGAATTGTCCAGATGCATGTATTCGCTGCACGGATTCGACGCGTTAATTCGTCCGCTGGCCGGGCAGGTGTGCCACAGGTTGATCGTCGTGTCGAACTGCATCCCGGGGTCGCCGCATGCGTGCGCGGCCTCGGCGATCATGTGGAGCACCTTGCGCGCGGGACGGGTCTCGGCGACTTCGCTGGACTTAACGAAGTGGGTCTGCCATTCGCCGTCATCGAGGACCGCCTGCATGAACCCGTCGGTGGCGCGCACGGAATTGTTCGCGTTCTGGAAGAACACCGAGCCGTAAGCCGGGCCGTCGAGCGAGGAGTCGTAGCCGGCTTCGATCAGCGCCCAAGCCTTCTTTTCCTCTTCGACCTTGCACTTGATGAAATCGACGATGTCGGGATGGTCGGCGTTGAGCACCACCATCTTGGCCGCGCGCCGCGTTTTGCCGCCCGACTTGATGACGCCGGCACTCGCGTCGGCGGCTTTCATGAACGACAACGGTCCCGACGCGGTCCCGCCCGACGACAGTTTCTCGCGGCAAGAGCGCAGTGCGGACAGGTTCACGCCCGCGCCGGAGCCGCCTTTGAAGATCATACCTTCATTGCGGTACCAGCTCAGGATCGAGTCCATGCTGTCATCGACCTTGAGGATGAAGCATGCGGAGCACTGCGGCCTGGCCTCGATGCCGACGTTGAAATAGACCGGGCTGTTGAACGAGGCCTTTTGATTGAGGAGCAGGTACTTGAGCTCGGCGTGGAAGGTTTCGCGCGCCTCAGCGCCGGCGAAGTAGCCCTGCTTCTCGCCCCATCCGGTGATGGTATCGACGACGCGAGAGATGAGCTGGCGGACGCTGGTCTCGCGCCGGGGCGTTCCGAGCGGGCCGCGGAAATATTTCGAGACCACGACGTTGGTCGCCGTCTGCGACCATCCGCGCGGCACCTCGACGTCCTTCTGCTCGAAGACTACGCGGCCGTCTTCGCCCGAGATGACGGCGCTGCGCAGATCCCATTCGACCTCGGAATAGGGATCCACGCCGGCGGTGGTGAAGAAACGTTCGAGCACGATACCGCGACCGGGCGCGGCAGAGTCGGCGGGCGCAGCGTTGGGGGCTGGTGCGCGGTCGGTTATTTTTGACTTCGGACCCATTTCCAAATCTATCGCTCCCCCGCCCATCACCGCATCCTCCCCGCCTCAGTTACATGCGCGTTACGCCCGCATTCAATCTAGAGTCGCCAAGCGAGTCGTGGGCGACAATATGCGCGCAGCCCATGCGATCTGTCAAGCCCCAAACCCCTACAGGTAGTGTAGGACAATCTGTTCATAAACCATATATTAGGTTGTTGATAACTTTTGGTAAATCTTCGCTTGTGTTTGAAATTTATGGCTGACCGATGGTCTTGAATCAGTCCTGCTAATGGATATTACGCTCGAATCCGGCGACTCAGGTGCGCGCCGGAAGTCGCCGAGCAAGCAACTTGGTATGCGTGCGATGCGTGGGGCGCTATCGTGGAGCGCTCATGCCGACTCGACGCCACAGGGCTCCGGAACAGATCGGCGCCGCGATGCAGCCGCTACTCGATCGCATCGACCGCGAAGGTCATTTCGCGATCGTGCGCCTGGCGAAAGCATGGCCGGAGATCGCCGGCGAGACGATCGCGCGGCGCACGGAAATCGTCTCGCTGAAATTCCACACCGCGGTCGTGAAAGTGTCGGGTGCGATGTGGATACAAGAACTGAACCTGATGAAGTCGCAAATTCTCGCGCGCGTGACGGAGCGGTTGGGCGACGACGTCGTGCGTGAGCTGCGATTTGTGCAGGGACGGCTAAGCCGGCGCGAGCGGCCGAAACTGCGCACGGTGCCGCGCGCGACACGGAAATCGATCGAGCTGCCGGAGTTGAAAGATCCCGAGTTGCGCAAGGCGTTCGAGCGGCTGATCGAGGCGTGGGGCCGCGCCTCGAGGTGATGGGGTTTGCGCTGGACGCCACGATTCGCGAATAATCGCGTTCATGGAATATGACGTAGTCGTCCGCAACGGCGTCGTGGTCGATGGTAGCGGCGCGCCGCGCTACCGCGCCGACGTGGCAATCAAAGATCGCAAAATAGCCGCGCTGATCGATCCGGGCGACGCCGCCAGCGCATCGGCAGCGCGCGAAATCGATGCGACCGGGCTGGCGATCGCGCCGGGCTTCATCGATATGCATTCGCACTCCGACTGGGTTCTGCCGGTTGCCGATCACGGGAAAATCCTGAAGCCATTTCTGCTGCAAGGCGTGACCACGTTTGTCGGCGGCAATTGCGGCTTCTCGGTGGCGCCGGTGATGCGCGAGCGGCAGCGGATGCTCGACGAGTCGGGCCGCCTATGCTCCGAGCGGAAGTTCGATTGGGAATGGGACGACGTGGCGGGCTTCGCCGCGTATCTCAAGCGCCGCGGGCTCGCGCTCAACGTCGCGCATCTGGCCGGCCATGGCAGTATCCGCCTGAGCGTGATGGGCTCGGACGCGGGCGAGCCGTCGGCGCAGCAGTTGCGCGCAATGCAGGCGATGGTCGAGGGCGCGATGGCCGACGGCGCGGTGGGGCTTTCGACCGGGCTTGGCTATTTTCCGGGGATGATCGCGAAGCCGGCCGAGCTGGCAGCTCTGGCGCGGGTGGCTGCGGCGGCGGGCGGCGTGTTGACCTCGCATCTGCGCGCATACACGGAGCGCTCATTGTTCTTCGACAGCCGGGCGGTTCCACACAACATCCTGGCCGTGCGCGAGATGGCCAATGTCGCGCGCGAGGCGGGCGTACCGCTGCAAGTTTCGCATCTGATTTTTGTCGGCCCGCAAACCTGGGCGACGGTCGATGACACGATTGCCGAAGTCGAGCATCACCAAAGCGCCGGGGTCGATATCGCGTTCGACACTTTCCCTTACACCTGCGGCAACACGACGATTCGGGTTATTTTTCCGGCGTGGGCGCAAACCGGACTCGAAGCTTTGCTCGATTCAAAGGACGGGTGGGCGAAATTGCGCGCCGGATTCCGGCCGCTCGCGCCGTTCATCGCCGACGCGGTTCAGCTCATGTGGGCGGTCAAGCCCGAACTCAGTCATCTCGAGGGCAAGTTCTTCGGCCAGATCGCAGATGAGTTGAAGCTCGATCCGATCGATGCGTACCTGACTATCGCGCGTGAGAGCGGAACGCGCGCGCGGGTGCTGAACCATCTATACAGCGGCGACGACTACGGCGACGAGCATGCGCTGCGGGAGGCGATGAAGCATCCGCTGAACATGTTCGAGATGGACACGATTCTCACCTCCTACGGGCATCACAATCCCGCCAGCTTCGGCACCTACCCGCGAATCCTGGGGCATTACGTGCGCGAGTTGAAACTGCTGACGCTCGAAGACGCGGTTCACAAGGCCACCGGGATGGCGGCCCAGCGGATGCGGCTGGGCGCTCGCGGCCTGGTGCGTCCGGGATACGCGGCGGACCTGGTGATATTCAATCCGGAAACGATCGGATGCGCCGCGGATGCCAAAACGCCGACGGTGGCGCCGGTTGGAATCGAGCACGTGATGGTCAACGCAAGCGCGGTGGTCGCCGACGGCAAGTGGTGCGGCGACGGCGTGATGGCCGGCGAGTGGATCGCCCGGAAATAGGCGCGCGAGATCTCGCGGCCGAGCTTCGGAAAGGCCGCCTTTCATCCTATTCCGAGCCCACTGGCGTCCGCCAAGGACCCGGAAACGACGCCCGCACTGCGCCGAAAATCGCATCCATGTGTGGAGCAAAGCGGACACTTCAACTTGACAAGGCAAACTGCTAGTTGCCAACCTTAACCAGAAGTCTATGCCGGATAAGCCCACCAAAGTCTTCGCTGCATATCCATCTCGCCCGCCCGCCCTCGGGGAAACGATCCGTACGGCCCTTGAGCGGCTGAACGGTCCGGCGTACGAGGTGACCCTCTGGGAGAATGCTCGCGTCGGTGGCAAGGTGGTAATAACCGAGCTCTGTCGCCTCATTGACGGATCCGACTTATTTGTAGCTGATGTCACAGGGATCAATCCAAACGTGATGTTTGAGTTGGGTTATGCAATCGCGTCGAAGAAGCCGGTCTGGCTGATATTTGATGACTCCCGCCTCACTTACCAACGAGATTACGAGAAGTTCAGACTTCTAACCGGCGTCGGTTACTGCGCCTACCTCAATTCACAGGATATTGTTAACGGTTTCTATAAGGATTTTGCGGCCGGAGATTTAGGAAGGACCATCTTCGGCACTGAGATCGAACCGATTCTCGGAAACCCTGATTCCAATGGAGTCCTATATTTGCGAAGTCGGTACCAGACCGACGCGGATAGAAAGATCAGCGAGGCTGTCGCTCGCCACGCGCGCGAAGGTCTGCCATGCACGATAGACGATCCGAACGAAACCCGCGTCCAACCATTGGCGTGGTACGGACAGAGCATCTATTCGTCCGTAGGCATTCTCGCTCACCTGTGCAGCGAAGACCGCGAAGACGGCCGGATACACAATGCGCGAGGGGCCTTCGTATGTGGAATGGCGTCAGGATTTGGGAAACCGAATCTGATTCTTGCGGAGCACGACTATACGGCACCATTCGACTATAAAGATCAGCTCATAAACTACTCTACCGCTCGTGAGGCTGTAGGCTATGCGGAAGTATTTCTGATTAGAACGCGGAATTCCTATCTTTCTTTGGTGCACCCAATTCGGATCGAAAGATCTGGTGCCATCAAACTTGCAACCGAGCTTAGGAGCCTGAGGGTTGGCGAATACGTTGCCGAGAACGAGGCCGAACACCTTGACGATTACTTTGTCGAAACGTCAGCCTACCGCGAGGTGCTTGACGGACGCCATTCCATTTTTTTGGGACGGAAGGGTACCGGCAAAACAGCGAACCTTCTGCGAGCAGCTTCTCAGCTCAGGGCCGACCCCCGTAACCTCGTGGTCGTCATACAACCGGTCGGTTATGATTTGGCAGGTCTAACTAAGCTACTAAGGAGCTACCAGGAGCGAGACGCAAAAGGTTACCTCGTCGACAGTCTCTGGA
The DNA here is from genome assembly GCF_036567905.1 of Candidatus Binatus sp. Classification (NCBI taxonomy): domain Bacteria; phylum Candidatus Binatota; class Binatia (SeqCode); order Binatales (SeqCode); family Binataceae (SeqCode); genus Binatus (SeqCode); species Binatus sp. (SeqCode). Next base: position 35,728 of record NZ_DATCTO010000077.1, on the reverse strand, counting down.
AGTTTCTCATTTATAGTGAGATAGGGCAGGCTGCTTGCGCGAGCATTCGAGCCAGACCTTCGCATGCGTATTCCGCGGCTGAGCGAGATCTTCTGGAGAGTTATAGCTCAGCAGCTTCTCCCTTGCGTGGCGATTTCGCCATTAGACTTGAGCGCGTTCTCGAGTCTTTAGAGCCAGTGCGCCAATCAAATGGAATCGAAGCAACAAGAATTGCCATATCAGAGGTTTTGCATGCGGGCTTGATTTCGAAGCTGCGGATCCAGCTTGGTGAAGCGCTGAACGAGCGTGAACGAGTGGCTGTATTGATAGACAATCTTGACCGGGCGTGGCTGCGAGGCGGCGACTTAGATCATATTGGCGAGTTGATTTTCGGATTGCTTGGCGCGGCCGAGGGAATGCAAGCCGATTTCGCTAAAGAACGTCATCGTCGGAAGGCCGTGAAAATGACCTTGGGGGTATTTCTGAGGACTGACATTTTCAACTACCTCACGCGCTCCGCGCGTGAACCCGACAAGCTGTCGTTTTCTCGAATTACGTGGGATGATCCTGAGCTGCTGACGCGTGTTCTTGAGGAGCGGTTGATTGCTTCGACCGATGCCGGTTCCGCCGAGGAGGTATGGGAACGCTTCTTCACGCCACGCGTCACGGGTATTCCGATAAGAGAATATTTGGTGTCGAGGACGTTGCCGAGGCCCAGAGACATTGTGTATTTGACGAGAGCAGCCGTATCAACGGCAATAAACCGAGGGCATGCCCGAGTAGAAGAAGCAGACGTCTTTGGGGCTGAGAAACAATATTCGCAGTATGCCCTAGACACAATTGAAACTGAGGCGATGGCTGAATTTCCCGAACTGGCGAAGTTACTGTACGAGTTTGCGGGAGCCAAGGAAATTCTGGAGAAAGAAGAACTAGAGAAATTCATGTCCAAGGCGGGCTTCGAGTCCGACCGGTTTGCGGCCGCCGCTGAGTTTTTGCTCACGTATGGGTTTCTGGGCTTGGAGATAAACGAAGATGCGTTTGATTTCGCGAGCGATGAGAATGAACTGAGGAAAAACTGGGTGTTGTCGCGCAAACTCCAGGAACGGTCCGGAAGGCCGCCTCGATTTAGGATCCACAAGTCATTTCATTCTTACCTTGAGATTCAAAGAGACGCGTCACAGCCTTCGCTTTTTCTCAAACGCCCTTCTTGACCGTCTTTTACCCGGAGCCCAGCTTCATAGCCGTCGTCGCTACGACTTTCGACGGTAACATTCTGATTCCGTGTTTCTGACTCCGGTTGCTCCTTTCCTGCGCCCTTCTACTTTCGGAAATCGATCGGTTGGGCGCACACTGAGCCGCCGGCGTTGGAGCCGTATACCATCTCACCGCCGATGTCCACGAGCCTTCGGTGAAAGCCTCTCCCGGCGTCCATTCTCGACCATCGCGAGGGTTGCGATCGACGCGGGGGCGGCACCCTCACTGCGGCCGACAAGCGGCCGGCCTCCTCTCACGTATGATAACGGGCGAGGTAATCTCAGAAGGGGAACAATCGCGGGCGCGCAGGGGCGCGGTCAGCGCTCCGCGTCCGACATCTTCTTGTCCATCTCGCGCAGTTTGGCGAGTTTCTGGTCGGTCGGCTCGTTTTGCTTGCTCGAATTGGAAGCAACAGTCTTGGCGCGCTCGGTCGGCATCTCGCCGCTGACCTTTTGCAGCGCTTCCTTCGCGAGGCGACGGACTATCGGGCTTTGATCCTCGGCAACGACCGTGTTCAGCAGCCCAACGGCCTTGTCGCTTCCGATCTCGCCAAGGGCGAAGACGGCGGTGCCGCGGCCGCGCTCGTCCTGATCTTCGCCGAGATACTGCATGACGGGCACCGCGCCTTGCGCATCGCCGATCCTGCCAAGCGCCGCCACCAGATGCAGCTTGACGATGGGCTCGGTGGAACGCAGGAATAGCATCGAGGACATCGGCGGCACGGACTCATTGGCTTCACGCGCGCCGAGGATATCGACGGCCTTGATCTTGACCCGCACGTCGGGGTCGGACAGCGAGGTCATCAGGATCTGGTTGACTTCCGGATCCTGCAGAAAGCGGAGTTTCTCCAGTTCGGCGACGCGCGCGACGGGGTCGGCGTCCTTGAGGCCCAGCTTTACGTCTTTGATGATCTTGAACGGCGTTTCCTGCATCGCCCGATTCGTCATATCGTCAACGCCGGGTTTCACTTGCCCCTGATGCGACATTGGACTGGAACTGAGAGCGCTGCCCAATCCCTGGCCGCCATACTGCGCAAAGGCGAGGTGTGGTACCGCAAGAGCGACGCCAAGCGCGAAGACCGCAAATAAATTTCGCGTGCTAGTCATTTCCCGCACCTCCGCAATCGGCCAGAATTATTGGTGATAATGAGAGGTATTGCAAGGAAGCTCGGCGCCGGGGCGAGGCGCGGGAATGTTCGTGGCGATGCGCCGGCGAGCATTATCGCCGCCGCGTTCATGCTCATTATAGTCGCCGCCGGCGCGGTCGCTATCGCGGCGCCGATACTGGCATTCGGCCCATCGTATTCGGATCCGCCGGCACAGCCTCGGCCGGCGCACCCACTCATGCATCGCCATTTGCCGACACCGGCGCCGACCCCGATGGCGCTGCCGCCGCAGGTCAAGGCGAAGGTTCCGGCGTACAAACCGGGGCCGATACCGTTTCACGACGGCGAGCAGTTGATCTACCAGGCGTCGTGGGTTGGGATTCCGGCGGCGCAGGCGCGCCTCGAGTTCCACAAAGGGCCGAAAGATCCTTCGCGATGGATTGGGGAAATCTGGATCGAGACCAACCCGTTTGTGGATGTGTTCTACAAAATGCGCGACTACATGCGGGAGAGCATGGCCGATGACACGCTCCACACCAGCGGTGTTTATTTGGTCCAACACGAAAAATCGCGGCTCAATTACTACGACGTGACCATGGATCGGCCCGCGCAGATGGTCACGATGACGAAGAAGAATCACAAAGGAACGCAGAGCAAGGAGTTCATCGCGTCAGATCCGTGGGGACCGATTTCGGGCGCGATGATGGCGCTGACGCAGAAGTTCGAGCCGGGCAAGACCTATGCCTTCGACGTGTTCAGCGGCAGCCAGCGCTATGTTTTCGCATTTGAGGTCGAAAAGCGCGAGAAGATTCACCTCTCGATCGGCGACTTCGACGCATGGCGCATCGTGCCCGACGTCTGGTACGTCAGCGACGGCGAGCTGCGCAGTCAGGCGCACGCAACGGTGTTGTGGATATCGGCGGACGAGCGCCATCTGCCGCTGCGGATCGAGGCGCAGGCGTTCATCGGGTACGTGCGGGCGGACTTGATCAAGATCGATGGCAAGGACGGAGTCGAGAGTGCGCAAAAATGATGGTTCGAGCGTGGCTCACTGAGCTACTATCGAACCGGGGGAATCGGACGATGCCCAAGAAGCTCGAATTTTTCTACGACTGCTCGAGCCCGTGGACATACCTGGCGTTCACCAAGATCGAGGACGTCGCGCGGCGCCACGATGCGGAACTGATCTGGCGGCCGATCCTGGTGGGCGGCCTGTTCAACACGGTCAATCCTTCGGTGTACGAAAGTCGCGCCAGGCCGGTTCCGGCCAAGGCCCGGTACTACGTCAAGGATCTGGCCGACTGGGCGCGATTCTACGGCCTCAAGATCGGCAACCCTACGGTGTTCCCGGTCAATTCAGTCAAGGCGATGCGTGGTGCGTTCGTCGCCAACGAGCATCGGGTAATTGCGCATTACTCCCGGCACGTGTTCGAGAGCTATTGGGGGGAAGACAAGGACATCAGCAAGGACGGCGTACTGCGCGAAATCGTGCGCGCAACGGGCCTCGACGAAAAAGAATTTTTCACCAAGATCGCCTCCGATGAGTACAAGGCCAGGCTGCGCGAGAACGTCGAGGAGCTGATCGCGCGCGGCGGTTTTGGATCGCCAACGATGTTCGTCGAGGGATCGATGTTCTTCGGCAACGATCGGCTGCCTCTGGTCGAGCATGAGCTGGCGGTGGGAGCCGGCGGGGACTTAAACGAAGTATCGGGCAGCTCAACTTAATTTCAATCAGGATCGAATGACGCATTGGGCGGAAGATCAGGTACCAGCGCATCTGCGCGACGACCTCGGGCAGCACGAAGCCGGGGGAGTGCGCGCGTTCGTCGCAGTCCGGATGAACGAGCAGGTCGAGCACTCGGTGGCGGAGACGATCGACGAGCTGAAGCGTCCGCGCGACGGTGTCCGATGGGTGCCGCGGGCAAATCTGCATATCACGCTCAAGTTTCTGGGACCGGCAGTGGATTCGCATCGATTGCAGCGGCTCACCGCCGGGCTTCATCAGCTCGCGACCAGGACGGCGCCATTCGAGGTCGCCGCGTCCGGCGTCGGCGCGTTCCCCGACCTCGACCATCCGCGCACGATTTGGGTGGGATTGCATAGTGTGGAATCGGGGGTGCTTGGCGCGCTGGCCGCGCGGGTGGAGACGGTCGCGGCTGAGTATGGATTCGAGCGCGAGAAGCGGCGCTGGAGCGGGCATCTGACGATCGGGCGGGTTGGCGATCAGCCGCTTGCGGGCAAAATTCGCCAGGCGCTACACGCGGCGCGGGAGCGCGAGTTCGGCGTCTCGAGGATCGAATCGATCACGCTCTACCGCAGCCATCTGGGGCCCGACGGATCCAGCTACGAAGCGCTCGCGACGTTTCTGTTCCAGTCGCGTTAGCGGGTCGCAGTGCCGCCCTTTGGTCTTTTGGCAACACCGGCGCCGTCTGCTCAACACCCCTGTGGACGCGAGCGCCGGCGCGGATAGAGCTATCGACGCGAGTTTGTGGCAAGATTCGCATCACGATAAACATATCCCGCATGGACACATTCGATGGCGATAGAGATCAAAAGTAAAGCGCTCGACCTGGCGTTGAGCCAAATCGAGAAACAGTTCGGCAAGGGCTCGATCATGAAGCTCGGCGAGCAGGCGATTTCGGCCGATATCGCGGTCGTATCGACCGGCTCGCTCGGACTCGACCTCGCACTGGGCGTGGGTGGATTGCCGCGCGGGCGCGTGGTCGAAATCTACGGCCCGGAATCGTCGGGCAAGACGACGCTGGCGCTGGAATGTATCGCGGAAGCGCAGAAGACCGGCGGCACCTGCGCGTTTATCGACGCGGAACACGCGCTCGACGCGGCCTACGCGCGCAAGCTCGGGGTCAAGGTCGAGGACCTGCTCATCTCGCAGCCCGACAACGGCGAGCAGGCGCTGGAGATCACGGAGACGCTGGTGCAATCGGGCGCGATCGACGTGCTGGTAATAGACTCGGTGGCGGCGCTGGTGCCGCGCGCGGAAATCGAAGGCGAGATGGGCGAGCCGCAGATGGGGCTGCAGGCGCGCCTGATGTCGCAAGCGCTGCGCAAGCTTACGTCGATCATATCGCGCTCGCGCACCATCGTTATCTTCATCAACCAGATCCGGATGAAGATTGGCGTGATGTTCGGGAATCCGGAGACGACCTCCGGCGGCAACGCGCTCAAGTTTTATTCGTCGGTGAGAATCGATATCCGGCGAATCGGCACGATCAAGAACGCGACCGAAGTGATCGGCTCGCGGACCAAAGTCAAAGTGGTGAAGAACAAGGTCGCGCCGCCGTTTCGCGAGGCCGAGTTCGACATCCTGTACGGCACCGGGATTTCGAAGGAAGGCGAGCTGGTCGATATGGCCAGCGAGCACAATATCATCGAGAAGCTCGGCGCCTGGTACTCCTACAATGGCGAGCGGATCGGGCAGGGACGCGAGAACGCGCGCGATTTGCTCAAGGCGAATCCGAAGCTGGCCGACGAGATCGAAGCCAAGGTGCGCGAAAAGCTGGCGGCCAGGCCGGTCGCGCTGCCGCCCAGCGCGCCGCTCGAGGAGCCGGCGGAGACCCCCGCGCCGCCGCCCAAGAAGAAGGGCTGAGCAGGGGGTGACCCCTGCACCCGGTATTAAGGCCGCCCGCCGTTGGCGGGCGCGGCCCCTGCCAACGGGTCTTAATACTGCGCTGCCGTCGCCACGGCCAGGGGTCACCCCTGCCCCCTGCCTCACATCGCCAGGTGGAAGTGGGCGAGAATTGCGGGGCCGTTGTGCGAAAGGATTCGCGATAGCGCGAACAGCAGCCCGAAGAAGGCGCCGAACAGGCCGCCGTTGACGCGAATCCAGTCCAGATGCGTGCGCGTCTTCGATTCAATCTGAATCCTGATCTGGTCGTCAGAGAGCCGTGCCAGATTCTCGCGGACCATCTGCGTTATCTGACCGCGGCTTGATTCGACCGTCCTGCGCACCAGGTTGTCGATCAATCGCTGTGCAAATTGATTCGCGTAGCTCTCGGGATCATGAAGCTGAATCCCAAACTCGTGAATTGCGCTTTCGAGCGTGTCGCGAAGCTCGGGATCGTTTTGCAGCTCGGGCAGCCGTTTGCGCAAATTCGCCGCGATCCGCGCACCAATCGAATCCGCGCCGAGCCGATTCATCACCGCGTAGATTCGCGTCACCGTTTTCGGCAGCATCCGCTTGAGGACGGCTTCAAGCCGATCGCGTTTCTCCGGCGATTCGAGGTATTCGATCGCCCGGCTCAGTATCCGCTCCAGGCCGGCCTGTCCCAGCACGTCGTGCAGCTTGAGCTCCTGGAGATACGAGCCGAGCCGGCCGACGAGGTCCATATCGCTCAGCTTGCGCCCGATCATCTGCGGCGTGAGCCATTCGTTCTCGATAGTGGCGGCGATTCCGTCGATCAACTTCGCGCGATTGCGCGGCAGCACGCCGGAGTTGGGCAGGTACCACCGCCGCTCGAAGATCATCTTGAGCGCGATATAGTCGCACAGGCCGCCGATCAGCGCCGCCTCCGCCATCGAGACCGCAATCTCCGACGAGGTTCTCCAATGCGTGAGCATCAGCGCTGACAGGCTCACGAGGTAAACGAACGCCGAAAAGGCCAGCGTCAGATCGCCTTTGTGGGAAAGAAAAAAATTGGTGAAGGAGAAATGCTCTCCGCTGCGGGCGGTCGCGTCGATGCTGATGTCCATGGCTCCAGTTTGGCCGACCTTTCGCGCCAGGCCAACCGCTCGCCGCACCCCAAACCCTGGTCGTTGGCACGACGGGCCAGTATTAAATCGCTGCGCTGCCGTCGCAAACGGCAATCGAAAAATCTGCGCAATGCATCTTTTTCTCCGTCAGCGATTGAGAGCGAAAGACCGTCCACGGGATTTCGCGATTCACACTGCGTCGTCGCCGCAGCGACCGCCCCGCGCGCAGCGGTCTGTTCCATCGCGTAGTCGCGAAAAGATGCGCTGCGCAGATTCTTACGTCTTCTCACTGCGGGTGCAGGGGCCGCAGCCCCTGGCCGTGGCGACGGCAGCGCAGCGATTTAATACTGGCCAGCCGTGCCAACGGCCAGGGGTCACCCCTGCTTTCACATTCAATCAATTGAGTGATTTACCCTTCCCCGGCTACAATTAAAAGTTCATGCGCTGGACTACCGCGAAAATTCGCCAATCGTTTCTCGATTTCTTCGCCGAGCGCGGCCATACCGTTGTGCCGTCGGCGTCGCTGATTCCCAAGGGCGATCCCACGTTGCTATTCACCAACGCCGGGATGGTGCAGTTCAAGGATTATTTCCTGGGCGTGCGCACGCCGCAGCACCTGCGCGTCGCGAATTGTCAGAAATGCCTGCGGATCTCGGGCAAGCATAACGATCTCGAAGCGGTCGGCCGCGACACTTACCATCACACGTTTTTCGAGATGCTCGGCAACTGGTCGTTCGGCGACTATTACAAGGATGAAGCGATTCGGTGGCATTGGGAGCTCATCACCACGACCTGGGAAATCGATCCGAAGCTGCTCCATGCCACCGTTTATAAGGACGACGACGAGGCCGAGCAGATTTGGAAGAAGCTCGGAGTGCTCCTGAACCCCGTCCTGCGCTTCGACAAGGAAAATTTCTGGCAGATGGGCGACACGGGGCCGTGCGGCCCGTGCTCGGAGATTCACATCGATCGCGGCGCGGCGGCGTGCGACGGCCGGCCCCATCCGGGGACGAAATGCGGCGTTAACGTCGATGGATGCGAGCGATACATCGAGCTGGCGAATCTCGTCTTCATTCAATACAACCGCGACGCGTCGGGCGCGCTGATGCCGCTGGCGAAGAAGCACGTCGATACGGGGACGGGCCTGGAGCGCGTCGCCGCGGTGTTGCAGGGGCTGGAACAGGGCAAGCTGCTCGGCAACTACGACATCGACCTCTTCAAGCAAATAATTCAAGTGATCGAACGACTCGCGCAATCCAAGCCACTAGACCCTCGGCTAGCGGCTCAGCATCCAGATGGCGCAGATATCAAATTCGCGACCGTGGCGGACGCGTATATACACATACGAGCGATCGCGGATCATGCCCGGTCAATCACCTTCCTCATTTCCGATGGTGTACGGCCGGGCAACGACAAAGTGGAGTACGTTCTGAAGAAACTGATTCGGCGCGCGGTTCGGCACGGTCAAATGATCCTGATAGACGGACCATTTCTCGGACTCGTATGCGAATCCGTAGTTCGCGCAATGTCCGACGGATACCCGGAACTAATCGCCGCACGAGATGAAATTCGTCGAGTTGTTGATGAAGCTGAGCAACAGGCATTGCTGACAATCAATGAAGGGCGAGAGTTACTCCGTCCGAAGATCCTGCGCCTCTTGCAAGAGGGCCCAGGTTTTCTTTCTGGGTCAGAAGCCTTTGACTTATACGATACTCACGGCGTCCCGGTCGATTTCATCGAGGAGGAGCTTTCCCGAAACCAGCTTGGGATCGACATGCAGGGCTTCAACCGCCTGATGGACGAGCAGAAAGAGCGCGGACGCGCCGCCCGCAAAAATGATGCGGGCGCGCCGGAGATCAGTCTCGGCGCGGGCACTGCGTCGCGATTCGTCGGCTATCACCGCTACGACGGCGAGTCCGAAGTGCTCGCCGCCGACGGCAAGGACGGCGAGCACGTAGCGGTCGTCGTCGCGGAGACGCCCTTCTATCCCGAGGGCGGCGGCCAGGTCGGAGACCGCGGCGTAATCGAGACCGCCTCAGGCGCAATTCTCGAAGTGTCGGACACACGCAAGTCCGACGGCTCCATCGTTCACGTCGGGCGGATTCTGCGTGGCGAGGCTGGCGACTTCGCACGCGGCGCACGCGTCAAGCTCAAGATCGATCGAATCCGTCGCGACGCCACGATGCTCAATCATTCCGCCACGCACATCCTGCATTACGCGTTGCGCGACATCCTGGGCAATACCGTGCATCAGGCGGGCTCGCTGGTCGATCCCGACAAGCTGCGCTTTGACTTCGCCCACACCGGGCCGGTCAAGGACGACGCGCTGGCGACGATCGAGGAAGAGATCAACGCGCGTATCCGCGAGAACGCCGAAGTAACGACTGACGAGATGGCGTACGACGACGCAATCAAGGCGGGCGCGCTCGCATTTTTTGGCGACAAGTACGGCGACCGCGTCCGCGTAGTCAGGATGGGCGATTTTTCGGTCGAGCTATGCGGCGGCACGCACATCTCGCGCACCGGCGACGTCGGCGTTTTCAAACTTGAAGCCGAGTCGGGCGTCGCGGCGGGAGTCAGGAGAATCGAGGCGGTGACGGGGAATGGCGCGCTCGAAATGATTCGCAAGCGCGAGAAGATCCTCGAGGAAATCGGCGCGCAGCTCGGCGCGCGCGACGGCGCGGCCGTCGAGCGGCTCGAAAAACTTCTGGCGCGCGAAAAAGAGCTCGAGAAAAAGCTCCGCGCGATGGAGCAGAAGCTGGCCGCGGGCGCCGGCGGCGCGGAGGCCGAAGAACAAGTGCGCGAGGCCGGCGGCGTCAAAGTCGTGACGCGCAAGCTCGATGGCGTCGATCCGCGCACGATGCGCGAGATGGCGGATCGGATGCGTCAGAAGCACGGCTCTTGCGTGGTCGCGCTCGGCTCCGACTTGGGCGAGGGCAAGGTGGCGATCCTGGTCGCGGTGACGGCTGACCTAACGGCGAAGATCAAAGCGGGCGACATCATCAAGCAGATCGCGCCGATCGTCGGCGGCACCGGCGGCGGGCGGCCGGAGCTGGCGCAGGCGGGCGGCCGCGACGCCTCGAAGCTCGACGAGGCCCTGGCCAAAGTCGCCGCGCTGTTGAAGTAGCCTTTGGAAGCACTTTCATACAACTGGCGAAATGATTACGATTAGCTTCGCCGGCGCTTGAACGACTGCATGGCCGGCGGGCGACAGAGACGAAATCAGTACCTCAAGAGGCCCCGGCGATTCCCCAGTTAGCCACCGAAGATTCGCTCGAACTCCATTTCGACGATCCCCGCCTGTTCACCGATTTGCTCGGCCAGCACGACGCGCACGTCCGCACCGTCGAGGCGACGCTGGGAGTCCGGATCGGCGTGACCGGAACCTCGCTGAAAATTTCCGGCGCGCACGCCGAGCAGGCGCTCGCGGGCAAGGTGATCGGCGAGATTTACGATCTGCTCAAGCACGGCTACCCGATCTTTCCGAGCGATGTCGAGTATGCGATTCGGATTATTCGCGGCGACCGCAACGCCGAGCTCAAGGATATTTTTCTCGACACGGTTTACATCTCCCCGAACAAGCGCGTCATCTCGCCCAAGAGCATCAACCAGAAACTTTACATCGACTCGATTCGCAGCCACGACATCGTCTTCGGCATCGGTCCCGCCGGCACCGGCAAGACCTACCTTGCGATGGCGATGGCGCTGGCGGCGTTGATGAAGAACCAGGTCACGCGGATGGTGCTGTGCCGGCCGGCGGTCGAAGCGGGCGAGAAGCTGGGCTTCCTGCCGGGCGACCTCGCGGAGAAAGTGAATCCGTACCTGCGGCCGCTCTACGATGCGCTGCATGACATGGTGGATTTCGATCGGGCGCGGCGGATGCTCGAGCGCGGGACGATCGAAGTCGCGCCGCTGGCGTTCATGCGCGGGCGCACGCTCAACGATTCATTCATCATTCTCGATGAGGCGCAAAACACGACCTCCGAGCAAATGAAGATGTTCCTGACGCGGCTCGGCTACAACTCCAAGGCGGTCATCACCGGCGATGTCACGCAAATCGATTTGCCCAGCGGCAAGCTGTCGGGCCTCAAGGAAGCCAGCATCGTGCTCGGCAACACGGCGGGGATTTCCTTCGTGAGGTTCAACGACCGCGACGTGGTGCGGCATCGGCTGGTGCAATCGATCATCAAGGCGTACGAATCGTTCAACGTTGAAGGACCGGCGGCGGCGCCGCAAACTGCCGGTAACCATCGGGATTGAAGCGCGTGGCGGTGGAGTTCCGATGCGCGACGGCGCGCGGACGATGCTACGCGCGCGGGCTTCGCGCCGACGCGGACCGGCTGATGCGCGCGGCGGGGCTTGCGGACTGCGAGCTGTCGCTTACGCTCACAACCGATCGCGCGATCCGCAGGCTGAATCGTGATTTCCGCGCAGTCGATGCGGCCACCGACGTTCTTTCCTTCTCGCAGATTGAACAGGCAGGCGCCGCGCCATTGGAACCACGCAGCGTAAAGAACAGCCCGGGACTTCCGGTCGGAGACGTGGTGATCTCGATCGATACGGCAATCCGCCAGGCGCGCGAGCTTCGCGTGAGCCCCGCGTCGCGATTGCGCCGGCTTCTGATTCACGGATTTCTGCATTTGATCGGTTACGACCACGAACGCTCGGCAGCCGGCGCGCGGCGGATGTTTGCGCGCGAGCGAACGCTGGCGGCGAAGATGGAAGAAAAGGGGGGCGAATTTGCGCGATGAAACGCGAGCCGGTCAGGATTCCTGCGGTCGCGATGCTGACGCATTTCACCCGCGCCTCGACCGCCGCGTCGGCGCTGGACAACCTGGTGGCGATTCTCAAGGACGGCGTCATTCGCGGTGGAAGCCGAATGGTCCGCGGCGCGCGTCCCGCGGTTTGCATGTTCGACGTGCCGATTGCGCAGCTGCGCACGATCCTCGACCGGCGCAATCGTCGCCGTTATGAACCGTTCGGGATCGCGGTGGACAAGCGGTATGCTTTCACGATGGGTGCGCGGCCGGTGATTTACCTGCCATGGCGCGAGGCGGAAAAAATCCTCGCTCCGGAAGAGAGTTGGCGTGTGGTGTCTCTTGAAATCGACAAGGATCCGCCGGTCGATTGGAGCTTCGAGCGCGAATGGCGCGCCGCCGGCGATCTCGCGTTCGAGCCGCCGCTGGCGGCTGCGCTGGTCGAAACCTGGAGGGACGTGGACGAGATTTTTGAGCGCTTCGACGGCCGGCCGCCCTGCGCCGGCGTGATTCCGATTGCCGAGATGTTTGGCTCGCCTGCCTGACGATGTCGTCGAACAATGCAACGCGCGCGGCGCTCGCCGTAGCCAGCGGTCTCGCGCTGGGACTGGCATTCCCGAAGTTCGATTACGGGCTGCTGGCGTGGGTGGCCTTGGTGCCGCTCTTTTACGTGATCGAAGGCGAAAGCATGCGGCGCGTATTCGCGTGGGCATACCTGCAAGGTTTCGCCGCGTACCTCGTATCGCTCTACTGGATTCCGATTCCGCTGCACGACTTCGCCGACGTGCGAATGGAGTTCGCGATCTTTCCGATGCTGCTGCTGGCGGGCATCGTCGCGATCTACGCGGCGGCTGCCATTTGGGCGGGTGAATTCGTCGCGCGGCGGACGCGAATTCCGGCCGTGCTCACGATGCCGGTTGCGTGGACGGCGGTCGAATGGATTCGCACCTACTTCCCGATCGGTTTCCCGTGGAATCTGCTCGGCTACGCGGCTTACCGCAATCTGGAATTGATCCAGTTCGCCGAATTCACCGGCGTTTACGGCGTTTCGGCGCTGATCGTGTTTTTCAACGCCGTGGTGTATGTCGTGATTTTCCACCGCGGCGCCTATCGCTTGCAGACCATCAGCCTGAGCGCGTTGACCGCGATAATGATCGCGCTGGTCGGATTTGGCGCGTGGCGGATGGGCAATCTCAAGGACGCACCGCACGCGGGGAGCTTCAAGGTCGCGATGGTGCAGGGAAATATCCCGCAATCGCTCAAGTGGGATCCGAAGTTCCTGCCCGAGAGCTACAAAGTCTACCAGGACGAAACCGCGGACGCGGCCAGGCGCGGCGCCGACCTGGTCGTCTGGCCCGAGGCAGCGGCGGCGTTCCTGTTCCAGCCCGACGATCAATATCCCGCCGAGCTCGCAGGCGACGCGGCGTACCGCACGGCGCTGCTCACGCTCGCGCGCAATATGGGCGAGCCGATATTGTTTGGGGCGCCGGCGCTGGCGCGTGCGGACGGGCGCCTGGGATTTTACAATCGCGCGTACCTGGTGTCGGCCCAGGGCGAAGTGGCCGCGCATTACGACAAGATCGAGCTGGTGCCGTTCGGCGAGTATGTTCCGGCTCGCTCGATCCTCGGCTACTTCGTCAATCGCGTCGTGCAGGGCTTCGGCGATTTGGTTCCCGGCAAAGAGCAGACACTGTTCAACCTCAAAGGCGCGCGACTGGGAATTTTGATCTGTTACGAGAGTATCTTTCCCGACTTCACCCGGCGCGAGGTGAACCGGGGCGCCGATGTGCTCGTCAACATCACCAACGACGCGTGGTACGGCGAGAGTTCGGCGCCGTACCAGGTGCTCGCAATGGCGGCGATGCGCTCGGTCGAAACCAAGGTCCCGATGGTAAGGGTGGCGAACACGGGAATCAGCGCGCTCATCGAGCCGTCGGGGGAAATCACCGATCGCACGCCGCTGTTCACGCGCGCCGCGGTGATAGTGGACGTGTCGTGGCGGCCGGTGCGGACCGTGTACACGATCGTGGGCGATTTATTTGCGGAGATTTGTTTCGTGCTGACGGCGATCGGATTGATCCTCGCGTGGCGATGGCCGCGCGCGGCAACGCTTGAAGTTGAGCCGGTTCGATCGCGGCGGCTACCGACCGATGGCAGGCCCCATTAATGCGCGCGGCGTTTCGTGACATAATAGCGGCATTGACCGTCCGACGGCGCCGGCGTGAGGTAAATTTTCGATGCTCAGCGACATGAGACAGCAGCTTTCCGAGTTCGACGACCGCGCCGAAAAGCTCGGGAGGCGTCTTTGACGTCCCCGCACTGACTGCCCGCCAGAACCAACTCGTCGAACAATCCGCCAAGCCCGACTTCTGGGATCGGCAGGACACCGCGCAAGCCGCGCTCAAGGAGCAGGAGCAGATTCGCGCTCAGCTGGCGGGCTACAAGATGCTGCGCGACAAGCTGGACGAGGCGCGCGTGTTTCTGCAGATGGCCGAAGAGGAAGGCGCCGACGATTCCGAAGCGGCGCGCGAGACTGCCGCCGCCCTGGAGGCGTCGCGAGCCGAGCTCGAGCGCCAGGAGCTGCGGCTGATGCTTGGCGGCGAGTACGATCGCCTCGGCGCGATCGTTTCGATACATCCCGGCGCCGGCGGCATGGAGGCGCAGGACTGGGCCGAGATGTTGCTGCGCCTTTATCTACGATGGGCCGAGCGGCGCGGCTTCAAAACCGAGATTGCAGACCTGCAACCGGGCGACGGCGCGGGAATCAAGAGCGCAACCGTCACGGTCGAAGGAGACTTCGCGTACGGATATTTGAGGGCCGAGGCCGGGATTCATCGGCTGGTGCGAATCTCGCCGTACGACGCCAATGCGCGGCGCCATACTTCGTTCGCGTCGGTCTTTGTTTTTCCGGCGGTTGACGACAAGGTCGAGATAACGATCAATCCGGCCGACTTGAGAATCGATACGTTCCGCGCATCGGGTGCGGGCGGCCAGCACGTCAACAAGACCGACTCGGCTGTGCGATTCACGCATCTCCCGACCAATATCGTCGTGACCTGCCAGAATGAACGCTCGCAGCACAAGAACCGCGCGATGGCGATGAAGATACTGCGCGCGCGGCTGTTCGAACTCGAGCAGCGCAAGAAAAAAGAAGAGCTCGAGAAGTTCAGCAAGGACAAAAAAGAGATCGCCTGGGGCAGTCAGATCCGTTCGTACGTGCTTCAGCCCTATCAGATGGTCAAGGACCATCGCACCGGCGTCGAGGTCGGCAACACCGGCGCGGTGCTCGACGGCGCGATCGACGAGTTCATCCAGGCCTACCTGATGGGCGTGCGCAAGGGCGACAACGACACCGATTCGATGCCCACCTAGGCTTGCGCGCACCGTCTCCGCCGATCCAGTGTGACCCCGATGACGGAGCATCCAAGCCAGGGTCCCCGGCGCCCTCAGTATCGTTCGCCGCGCGCGCGCAGACGCACGGTGGTCGGACTCGTGGTCGCGTTCATTTTTGTGGCCGTGATGACGGGGTTGTTCTACCAAACGACCCAGAGCGGGCTCGCGCCGGAGTCTGGCGTAGTCCATCTCGGCGGGCTGATTGCGCCGGTCAAGGTGATTCGCGACGCGGCCGGCGTGCCGCATATCTATGCACAGAACCGGCTCGACCTCGCCCGCGCGCTGGGCTACACGCAGGCGCAGGATAGGCTGTTCCAGCTCGAGATGCGCCGGCGGCTGGCCGAGGGCCGTCTGGCCGAAGTGTTTGGCGCCGACCTGGTCGAAAGCGATTATGTCTATCGGCTGTTCGATCCTGAGAAATTCGCACGCGACAGTGTCGCGACCTATCCGCCCAAGATGCGCGCGCAAGTGGACGCGTTCGTCGGCGGAATCAACGCTTATATCGACGGTCATCAGAACAGTCTGGAGCCCGCGTTCCGGCTGCTCGGCATCAAGCCGGCGCATTACACGGCCGAAGATCTCGAAGCCGGCGCGCTGACGATTGCGACGTTGCTCGGTTACAACGCGACCGAGGAATCGGTGTATATCAACCTCGCGCCGAAGGTGGCGCCGAGCGAGATCGCCGCGCTGATGCCGGTGTATCCGTCGCTGCCGCTGGAGGCGCCGCCGCCCGAGACGACCGCGGTGTTCGGCGACGCAAAGTTCTCGGACTATCTCCCATCCGGCTTCGCGCTCGCGCCCGGCTTCGCGCGCATCGGGCATATGGGCATCCCCGCGAGCAACAACTGGGTGGTCGATGGCACCAAGTCGATTTCGGGCAAGCCGATGCTCGCGAGCGACCCGCATCTGCCGCAATCGATCCCGTCGATTTGGTACGAGGCGGTGCTGGTCACTCCCGACGGCTTCACCTCAGGCGCGCTGGCTGCGGGTTCCCCGGCAGTCGCGATCGGCACCAACGGCCATGTCGCGTGGGGCGTGACGAGCGTGTGCGCGGATGTGATGGATCTCAGCCTCGAGCATCTCTCGGCCGACGGCAAAAATTACGAGTTCCAGGGAAAATGGCTTCCGCTGGAGCGGCGCGACGTGACGATTCACGTCAGAGACGCGCGCGACGTGACCCGGACGATCCTCTCGACGCGCCACGGCCCCATAGTCAGCGACGTGCTTGCGCGCGAGGACAACCCGCTGACCGGGGTCAAGCTGCGGGGAAATTACGCGCTCTCCCTGCGATTTGCGGGACTGACTCCCGGGCCGGCGGCGGGGTTTGGCTTCGGGTCGGCCACCGCGCGCACGGGAAAGGAGCTGGTCGAGGCCTATCGCACCTTCACGACGACGCCGCTCAATCTTGTTTGGGGCGATGATTCGGGAAATATCGGATGGCATATCGTTGGCGCGATCCCGAATCGCACCGGCTTCGATGGCAAATACCCGACCGCGGGATTCACCGGAAAGTTCGAATGGAACGGAATGATCCCATTCGACAGTTTGCCGCATACCGAGAATCCGCCCTCGCATTTCATCGTCACTGCGAACAATCGCCTGGCCGACGTACCTTGGAATGGAAGTTGGATCGCGCCGTGGCGCTTCGATCGTATCTCGGATTTGATCCGCGCGCGCGACAAGATGACGGCGGACGATTTCAAGTTGATCCAGCGCGACCGCGTATCGATCTTCGCGCTCAAGCTGCGCGACGCGCTCGTACGGGCCGGTGACGGCGGCGACGAAGACGTGCGATGGGCGCTTGGCGAAATCCGTGGATGGGACGGCGCCATGACGGCGAGCAGCAGGCCGGCTGCGATTGTCGCGGCGACCGAAGTGACGATGGCGCAACGGGTGTTCAAGCCTATTCTCGGCGCCGATTACAAATCGTTCATGCTGATCGAGGACGGCGGAGCATATCCGGCGAGCGAAGACATCATCGTGCGACCGGCAAGTTCGCTGTGGCCGGGCGGCGCCGGCAATGCGAATGCGACGTTGCGCGCGAGTCTGAAGGATTCGCTCGCGCTGCTTGCGCAGAGACTCGGCAACGATCGCGGCAAGTGGCGATGGGGCGCGATGGAGACGATCGAGTTTGCCCATCCGCTGGGCGAGCGCGGCGGCGTGCTCGGATGGTACTTCAACCGCGGGCCGTTCCCGACCGAAGGCGGGCGGCATACGGTGAACAACTCGTGGTTCGATTTGGGTGGTGATGCGCCGGATCAATTCAAGGTCACTCAGATTTCGTCGTACCGGTTCATTACGGACCTTGGCGATCCCGAAGGCGCGCTCGGAATGAATCACAGCGGCGAATCGGATCACCCGGCGTCGCGGCACTACGACGATATGATCGGCCCCTGGAGCCGCGGTGAGTATCATCCGCTCGATCCAGGGTTTGCCCGCGCGCAGTCGTCGGCCGAGGCGGAATTGGATCTGATGCCGCGCTAGGCGCGATTTCATCTTGCGTCGCGCGCCGGACTGATCCAAGTTGCAATATAAAACGGACGCTTCGCTTCGCTTCGGTTAATCGCACAAGGAGTTGCGGATGATCGACCTATATTTCTGGCCAACGCCCAACGGCTACAAGGTAACCTGGATGCTCGAGGAAGTCGGCCTCAAGTACAATGTGATCCCGCTCAATATCGGCGCGGGCGATCAGTTCAAGCCCGAGTTCCTGAAAATCAGCCCGAACAACAAAATGCCCGCGATCACCGATCCCGACGGCCCCGGCGGAAAACCGATTTCGATTTTCGAGTCGGGCGCGATTCTGATGTACCTGGCCGAGAAGACCGGCCAGCTGATGCCGTCGGACACGCGCGGAAAGTACAACGTGATCCAGTGGCTGATGTTTCAGATGGCAAGCGTCGGCCCGATGCTCGGCCAGGCGCATCACTTCCGCCGCTACGCGCCCGAGAAACTCGAGTATGCGATCAACCGTTACACCAACGAAGCCAAGCGCATTTACGCAGTGATCGACAAGCGCCTGGGCGAAGCGAAGTACCTGGCGGGCGATTACTCGATCGCCGATATCGCGACCTACCCGTGGCTGGTGCCGCATTCGATGCAGGGACAGAACCTCGAAGATTTTCCGAACCTGAAGAGATGGTACGACGAGCTGCGCGCGCGGCCGGCGACCCAGCGCGGCTTCGCCGTGATGAGCGAGGTAGTAGAAAGGATGCGCGCGGCGGCAAAGGCGAATCAACCGGCCCATGACAAAAAAACCTGGGAGATACTGTTCGGCGACAAACAGTTCGAGAAGCACTAGGCAGGGCTGAGCCCTGCACCCGGTATTAAGGCCGCGCTCCGTTGTCGCGCGCGGCCACTGCCAACGGCTTAATACGGCGCTGCCGTCGCCACGGCCAGGGGTGACCCGCTGCACCCGGTACTAAGATGAAGATGCGGGACGTCGTCCCTGTTAGAACTGGTTTGGGGGCGAGTGATTAGTCAGATTTCGAATATTCAACCGGGGTCGCGATGGAATCGGCGGGCGATACGAGTCTTCCAAGTGTGCGCGAATTGCTGTTCGAAGCCGTGCTGGCAGCCGCGACGCTGACACTGTGGCCAGTCCTCGACGAAAGATCGCAGGGCACCGCCGCGCAGCGCGTGCGCGCGATGGTCTATTTCCCGATTGTCGGGTTTGTCCTCGGCGCAGTTCTCGCGATTGCCGATCGAACCGCCGGCTTGGTATCCGGACCGGTCGGACGCTCGTTCGTCGTGCTGATAATAGCCGCGGGGCTGTCGCTGGGGCTGGCAAATCGCGCAGTCGCAGACACGGTGGAAGTGCTTCGGCGCGGCACACGGCCGGCCTCGACCGGACTGGCGCGAATCGGACCGGTCGGGGCGATTGCTGCGATCATAGCGTTCGCATTCGAGGTCTGGTGCTTGTCGCGAATCATCGACGACGCGGGACGGGCGGCGGCGATCGTGATGGCGATGATGCTGTCGCGATGGGCGATCATTCCGATCGGCTACGGGCTGAAACCGCTGGAGCATTGGGGTCTCGGCCTCCCGTATGAAGGCGGCATTTCGTTTCGCGAGTTCGCCGTCTCCAGCGCGGTCGCGCTGGGACTCACGATGGGGCTGTATCAAAACCTCGGGCTGGCGGTGATCGTCGCGCTGGCGCTGACCATTCTTGCGATGCGCCTGGTGCTCAGCCGCCGCATGGGCGGGGCCTCGGGTTACATGCTGGCGGGAGGATGTGCGCTGGTTGAAGTCGTTACGTTCGCGGTGCTGGCGGCGCTTCGTGCCTAAGCGTTTCGCTTGAGTGCATCGGACCACACCGATTTCAGCAGGCCGCGCAACTCGTCGAGCGATCCATTGTTGTCGATCACTAAGCTGGCATGTTTCGCGCGTTGCTCGTCGGGCAACTGCGCGCGGATTCGCGCCTCGGTTTCAGCGGGTTTCAGCCCGCGTTGGCGCTCGATTCGGGCGACCACTTGCTCGCGCGAGGCGCGCACCAGCCAGATTTCGTCGAACAGCGGTTGCCAATTTGCCTCGATCAGAATCGCAGCCTCGACCACGATCGGCATCTTGGTACCGCTCGCGCGCAATTCGGCGACGTTGCGGCGGATGCTCTCGAACGTGGCGGGCCATACGATCGACGTCAGCCTGCCCAGTTGCTCGGGATTTCCAAACACGATGGAACCGAGTTGCTTGCGATCGATTGTGCGATCGGGAGCAACAATAGCCGCGCCGAAGGCCGCGACGACTGCGTCGTAGGCGGGACCGCCGGGAGCATAGGTGGTGTGCGCGATTTTGTCGGCGTCGAGAATCGGCGCACCGAATTCGCCGAGGATTTGCGCGACGGTGCTCTTGCCCGAACCGATTCCACCAGTGAGACCAATTGTAAGCATCTATCTTCCCGGCAAATGCGCGGCGCCTTTAGCCGGCGGCTTCGCGGCTCCACGCCTGAATGTTGTAGAGGTAGCTGAAGAAGCCGCCTTGAGCCAGTAACTCGTTGAAGGTTCCCTGCTCGGCAATTACGCCATCGCGCAGCACCAGTATTCGATCGGCGTTCTGAACCGTCGAGAGCCGGTGCGCGATCACCAGCGTGGTCCGGCCGCGCATCGCCTCGCGCACGGCGGCGAGCACCAGCGATTCGGTTTCACTATCCAGCGCGCTGGTCGGTTCATCCATGATTAGAATCGGCGCGTCTTTCAGCAACGCGCGTGCAATCGTGACGCGCTGCGCCTCCCCCTCGGAAAGGCTGTGTCCGCCCTGTCCCAACACTTCGTTCAGGCCGGCCGGCAACTTGGCGAGCACGGGTCCGAGCCGCGCCATTTCGATCGCGCGGAGCACTTTCGCGTCGTCAACCGCCGGCTTCCCGAACGCGACGTTGACGCGCATCGTGTCGCCGAGCACCAGCGGCGGTTGCAGGACCATCGCGATGTTGCCGCGGATCGAATCGAGGGTGAGGTATCGGGTATCGTTGCCGTCAATCTTGATCGCGCCCTGTTGTGGTTCGTAAAAGCGCGCGAGCAGACTGGCCATCGTGGTTTTTCCCGAGCCGCTCGGACCGACGATCGCGATGGTCTCGCCCGGCGCAGCCTTGAAGCTGATCCCCTTGAGCACGGTCCGGCCCGGTTCGTAGCCGAACACGACATTGTCGAATTCGATCTCACCGCGCGAGCGGCCAAGCGTCTGCGCGCCCGCACGGTCCTTGATTTCAGGATCTATTGCGAGCAACTCGAGGCATCGCCTGAGTCCCGCCTTCGCGCCTTCGATCTGTCCGTAGGTTTGGGAAATCTGGTTCACCGGCGCGTAGAGCGAGGCGAGATAAGTCGTGAAAACGATCAGGTCACCGATCGTCAGCCGCCCATCAAGGACGTGCTGCGCGCCGAGGTAAATCACGATCGCCGTGCCGCACGCGATCAACACCCCGACCGCGCCGGCGTAAATCGTTTGCAGGGTGTACAAGCGCAGCGTCGCGTCCAGACTTTCACTGCTCGATTCGACGAACTCGCGGTACGACTCGGCCTCGCGCGTGAAGGCCTGCACGACGTGTATCGCGGCGAGCGCGCTGTGCGCGACGGTGAACAGACGGCTTTCCTTGATTCGCGCGCCACCCGCGATCGCGTCGATTCGACCGCTGATCGACATGATCAGCCCAATCAGGAGCGGTACTATGGCAAGCGCTACGAGCGTCAGCGTCGCGTCCATCCTGATCATCACAACGAACATCCCGCTCAGCAGAATCAGCGACGACAACACCGGGAAGAATCCATTCATGGCGATCGTTTGAATCGAGTAGGTGTCGTAGGTGATGCGCACCATCAAGTCGCCGACTTCGCGCCGGCGATGAAATGACAGCGAAAGGCTCTGCAAATGATCGAACAGGCGCGCGCGCAACTCGTTGACCATCCGCTGGCCGATCGAAACGGTGACGTAATTCGTCATGACGTTGAGCAGGCCGAGCAGCGCGTACAAGGTGACGAGGCTGATGCACGCGGCTGCCAGAAGCTCGCCGCGCGGCATCGGTGGGATCCATTTGCTCACCATCGGCGCGCCGCGCAGCACATTGTCGATTACAATCTTGAGCGGCCACGGCTTGAGCACCTCGGTCGCCGACGCAAGCAGCACGCCGCCGATCGCGATCGCGAGACGGCCCAGATGCGGACGCATCCTGCGAATAACGTGGCTGTAAAGTTCCAGCGTGCGCATCACGTTTCGTCTTCCGAGCGCTTTGCCATTGATATTCCAAGCGATCCGGCTACTTCGGCGGCGCCGGCTTTAATGATCGCGGGGATACGCCGCGCGCGATTGATCGCCAACAGCCCGACTGCGATTGCGGCGCATATTACGCCGGCGATTCCCGCCCGCGCTGAGAATCCCGCGGCCAACAAAATCAGCAGCGTGATCGCCGCGGCGATCAGCCCCCGGCGCGGCGCCAATCGGAGACGCCAGAGCAGCGCGATGCTGCCGTCGCCCTGGAGCAACGCGTTTATCGGCACGCGAATCATCGGCGCAACGATGATCTCGAGATCGTAGGACTGGAAGCCGTCGGTCTCGGCCACTGCGACGCCGCGGCGAACCAGTGCCTCGCGGATGGCAACGAGTATCGTCGCGGAATCGATTCGCAAGGCGCCGGCTGGCATGACGAACTCGACCTGGCCGTTTAATTTAAGCGGGCCGTTGCAATCGCCGCCGGCAGTCGCGGGCTCGAATCGCCATTTGACGCGCTCGCGCGCAAGACTGCGAACGGCAGGACCGAGCAGATTGACGATCCAGAGATAGATTCGCGCCGCCGGGCCGCGATGCGCGCGCGGCAAGGGCGCCGACGCTGCGCCCGCCGCCGCGGCCAGCATTGAGAGCGCGATTCCACCAGCGCCGAGCACGCCCAGCAGCCGATTGACCCCGCCAAGAATCAGAAAAATCAGCGACAACCCGACCCATTGAATGGTCAGTGGCAGGTCGGCGTACGAGTTGCCGGTCGAATAGACGGTTTGAAAGAGGCCGCGGCCGAAAGCGCCGTAATAGACGCGCGCGCCGCCGAACATCGAGCCGATCCATGACGGCCCCGCGTAGATCCCGTCCTGGTCTGCAATCCGGAGCGGATATTTGCGCAGCAGCAAGCCCTCGCCGGCGCCGTAGCCGCGTTGCTGGCGCAGGTAGGCAGCGAGCGTCGCGCGCCGCTCGTGAATCACGATCGCTCCAGGAGCATACGCGAGCGTTTCAGCCGACGCCGCAAGGCGCCAGGAAAGATCCACGTCGTCGCCGGCGGTGGTAAACATCGGATCGAAGCCGCCGGCCTTCAGCAGCGCGGCTTTGGTAATTGCCATGTTGCATCCGCACAGTTGTGCGAGGCGATCGTCGCCGGCACGCACCTCGCGCGGCAGTCCGGGCGCGGCAGCCATCGCCGCGGCGCGGGCAGATCCGGGAGCGGGGGCGAAATTCGGGCCGGCCGCCGCCGCCGCCGCGCGGCGCTCGATCGTCTCGACCAGATGATACAGCCAGTCGCGATCGGCACGCGCGTCGGCGTCGATGAACGCGACGACTTTGCCGGCAGCGGCGCCGGCGCCGGCGTTGCGCGCGGCGGCCAGACCATTGTGCTCGACGCGAATCGCGCGGACTCCGGATCGGCTGGCGATTTCAGAAGTCGAATCGGTCGATCCGTCGTCGATGACGATGGTTTCGTAGTCCGGATAGTTGAGCTCGCGAATCGAGGAGAGACATTCGCCAAGCGTCGATGCCGCGTTGTAGGCGGCCACCACCACGGTCGCTTTGGGAGCGGCCGCCAGCGGAGGCGGCAGATTGTCGCCGAAGACCTTGGCGACCGCATCGAAGGCGAGTTTGGGCGAGCGATCGCGGCGGGTCAGTCCAAATGCCCAGTCGGTGATCTCGGCTCCGCCGGTGTGCCATTCGTCGGTGAACGCGAACACGATGAAGCCGGACAATCCCAGTTCGAATGCCGCACGGCACTGCCATGAAAGGAGTTTGGCCTGGTGTTGCTCGCCTTCGCGAACCGTGTCCATGCCGGTTTCGCTGAGCACCAGCGGTAACTCGCCGGTTTGTCCCATCAGATGGGTCAGGTAACGGCGGAAGTCTTCCTCGCGATGCAGATACACATTGAACGAAATGAAATCGAGAAAACTCAGATCAAGATATTCGGCGGACGGATAGTTCGAGTAGGTGAACAGCGCGCCGGGATCGATCTGTTTTCCGAGGTCACGGAGTTCGGCGAGAAAGCGGCTGACGGCGCGCGGCCCGTGCCAGCGCACGATATCCGATCGAATCTCGTTGCCGATGCTGTAGGCTGCGATGGTCTCGCCAAATTGGCGCGTCTTGAGAACCGTCTGGCGGATCGCGTCGCGGATTTCGCGCATCATGTCGCGTGAATCCAGAAACGCCATGTGAAACGGCCACGGGATGCCGAGCATCATGCGCAGTCCGGCCTTCTGCGCCTCCTCGACCATCCACGGCGGCGGTGGAACGTAGAGACGAATCAGATTGGCGCCCAGCCGGCTCATCAGGGCGAAGTCGGCGGCCACGCGCTCGGGCTCGGGATACCTTTCGCCGCGGGAATTCGCCGCAAACGGCCCGTACGAAACGCCGCGAAGGTAGAATTTTTCCGCCCCGTCGAGAAGGTATTTTCCGTGCGCTGCCAGCCGAGCCATGAACGATGAGCTAATCGCAAAGCGCATGGGCGCGCAACGCGCCGCGCGGCCGTGCGCTTGACATCGCGCAAGTCATGCCCTGACAATCGATTCGTGAAGGGCAAATCGGAGGCGGCGCGACCGTGCGGTGGGAATCGCGGGCCGGTATCGCAGCTGTAATCTGACGTGGCGCGACGCACACCCGGCTGGCTCGAGAGCAAGACTCTGGACCTCAAAACCAGGGCATCGCGGCACACAACCGCGCTTCGCGTCTGGCACACCCTGAACCACGCGGTCGAAGGATTCATCAGCAACAACGATCTGCTGCGCGCGTCCGCGCTGACTTTCACGGTCGCGCTATCGATCGTGCCGATTCTTGCGCTCGCATTTTCCGCGGTTAAAGGATTCGGCGGCGCGCAGCGATTGCGTCCGCTGGTCGAGCAATACCTGGGACTCGGCCCATCGTCGTCGCAGCTGATGGGCTACGTTGAGAACGTGAATGCGGCCGCGCTGGGTTCGGCGGGTGGCGCGTTCCTGCTCATCACGGTTATTTCCACGATGGGCACGGTCGAGCAGGCGCTCAACACAATCTTCAACGTGCCGCAGAGCCGCAGTTATTTTCGCAAGTTCTCCGACTATTTGAGCGTGCTGTTCACGGTGCCGTTCCTGATCGTGGCGGCGCTCGGCGTGACCGCGGTTTTCTCGGTGCGGATTTCCCACTTTCCATTTATCACCCAGCTATTGCCGTACTTGTTCGTGTGGGCCGGATTCTTTTTCCTGTTCGTCTTTTTTCCCTACACCAAAGTCAAATATGTTCCCGCGCTGATCGGCTCGTTTGTCACCGCGGTGTTGTTTCAGCTCGCGCAGTGGGGATACGTGCGCTTCCAGGTGGGTGTCGCCAACTATCGGGCAATCTACGGCGCGATGGCGACGCTGCCGATTTTCCTGGTCTGGATCTATATCGCGTGGTCGGTGATTCTGTTCGGTGCGGAACTGACCGCCGCGGTGCAGCGCGGTGACCTGCCGCCGATGCTGGGGCCAATGTCGCCGGATTTTCTGTATTCAGCGACGATGCACATCCTGATCCGGCTGGCGGATCGCGCCTATCACGGCGGTGACGAAGTCACGTCGTGGACGCTCGCCCGCGAACTCTTCGTGTCGCAAGCCGCAATTATCCCGATTCTCGACGGGCTCAAGGCCGGCGGCTTTGTAATCGAGGCTGATTCGAGCGCCGGTCCGCTGAATCAGGGGCTGTTTCTCGCGCGCCAGGCTTCGACGATCGTCCTGGCGGACGCGCTCAAATCCGTCGAGTTCGATCACGGCGCCAGCGGCGGCGATCCGCGCGTTGACCGCGTGCTGGCGAAGATGGGCGCTCTGCGCAACGACCTGTTCAAGACGATTACACTCGAAAACATCCGCTCTCCCGAAGCCAAAGCTGTCGATCGGGAGTCGGCGGCGATCGAGAACAAAGCCAACCGCTGAATCCGTCCCGAGCGTAGTTCCTCGCAACACTGAGACATGGAAAAAATCGATCCCCAAAGCAGCAGCTCGAAATTCAGTGAACCGGCGTCGAGCTTCGTGAACGTCAACGGCATCCGGATGCATACGCTGGATTGGGGCGGCGACGGCACGCCAATCGTGATTCTGCACGCGACCGGATTTCTCGGCCGCATCTACCGGCCGCTCGCAGAGCGGCTGCGCGCGATCGGCCACGTGTACAGTTACGATCAGCGCGGCCACGGCGACAGTTCGGCGCCAGCCGGCGGCGACTATAACTGGGACTCGACGATGCGGGACCTCGAAGGGTTTATAACTGCCATGGGATGGGCTGGCGTCCGGGCGGTCGGCCATTCCGCCGGCGCGACGGCGATCGGCTCGCTTGCTTGCGAGCGCCCGGACCTGATCTCACGCGCGGTCCTGGTCGAGCCGGTAATCTTCGAGTCGGTGACTGCGCCGGAACTCGGATGGCGCGATCCGTTCGTCAAGCGGACGCTGAAGCGCAGGCGCATTTTCGACAGCGTCGAGGCGATGTACTCGAGCTTCGACACCAAGCCGCCGTATAGCACCTGGCAGAAGGATATTCTCCGCGACTATTGCCGGTTCGGTACGCGTCCGGCGAGCGACGGCAGGCGCGAACTCAAATGCGCGCCCGAGATCGAGGCAAAATTCTACGAGACGTCGCGCGATTTCGACGGACTCGGGCGAATTCTCCGCTGCACGGCGCCGCTGTTGATAATGTTCGGCGCGCGCGACGATTCGCTCGGCGCGGCGCTATCGGGAAAAGTCGCCAAGCAGCTCAAGCACGGGCGCGTGATCGATGTGGCCGGCGCGGGCCATTTTATGCCGATGGAAATGCCCGGCTACGTCGCGGATCAAGCGAGCGAATTCCTCACGTCTGAGTAATAGTACAATTTCGAATATACTATTGCTCAGCCGGCCGAACTGAGTATTGCGCGCGCTTCGCTGGTGTATATCCCCGGACGTTCGTAGAGAATCAGCGGCGGCTCGATAGTTACTTCGATTCCGCCGCCGGCGCGGGCCTCGATCAGCATCACCGATGCCGCCGTCGCAATCCGCGGATGAACGAAACGGATACGCTTGGGCTCGAGCTGCTTCGAGCGCATCGCGGAAATCAGCTCGGCGCTTCTGCGTGCGGTGAAGACAAACGCAACCCGCGCGCCGCGGCGTGCGTAGCGGTGCGCCGCCGCGACGAAATCCATCAGCACCGCGGCGCTTTCGCCGCGTGCAATGCGGCGGCCGCGGTCGGGATTCTCGCGGCCGGCCGCCGCCGCGCGATAGGGAGGATTCGCGACCACCAGGTCGAAACTTGCAGGCTCGACTCCCGCGATTCTTCTCTGCCGAAGGTCGGCACAAATTGCATTCACCGACTCGAGCCCGTTGATCGCTGCGCTACGGGCGATCATGCCCGCCAGCGGCGGCTGGATCTCGATCGCCACGACTTCGCGCGGTCGATAGAGGGCGGCCATCATGATCGATACGACGCCGCATCCCGCCCCCAACTCGAGCACTCGCTCGGGCGTACTCGCGCGCGCGAAGCGGCCGAGCAAAATCGCCTCGACCGAGAAGCGGTAGCCATGCCTGGGCTGGATCAGCGTGATACGCCCGTCCAGGATCGTGTCGCGAGTTTCGTTTTCGTTGCTTGAATTCGCCGTCATGAATACCGCCGAAGAAGGAGAGCTTTAAGATGACCGGGCGATTCGCGCAAGAGATTACGACCGTCTCGAAGACCGCCAAACTCACCCCTCCCGGCGCCGCTGGAAACACCGTGGACCAAAACCGGCTAAAACCTTGTAGCGCGAGACCATTGGGTCTATACGGCGAGTTGGAATCGGAGCGTCAAAACGGAAATCCCGGTTTAACGGGGGAGGTTCGGATGGGGCACTTGGGCCATCTTAAGCAGGAGTACCGCGCGTTCGTGCGCCGCCTGGAGGCTACCCAGGGGGCGCTTCCGGAGCCGCGCGACCCGCGCGCTTGGAATGGCTGGAAGGAAATCCTTGAGATCCTGTACAGCCCCGAGGAGGCCGACCTCGCCTCGCGGCTGCCGGTCGCGCCCACCGGGCTTGACGGGATTGCCGAGCGTCTCAACCTCGACCCCCAGGCGCTCAAGCCGCGCCTGGATGCGCTCTGCGACCGTGGCGTGGTGCTCGACCTCGTCCATCCCGAAACCGCGGAGACCAAGTACGTGCTGGCGCCGCCGATGGCCGGGTTCTTCGAGTTTTCGATGATGCGCACGCAGGACTCGATCCCGAAAAAGCGCATGGCCGAGGCGCTCGACGCCTACATCCACGGCGATGACACGTTTGTGCGCGAGGTCTTTGGCGAAGAGACCGTAATCGGGCGCGCGCTGGTCCACGAGTCGGGTCTCGCTGACGACGTCCCCGAGGTGCTGGACTATGAGCGCGCGACCGCGATCGTCTCCGACGCAAAATCCCGCTCCGTGTCGCTCTGCTACTGCCGCCACAAGGCCGGGCACCTCGGCAAAGCCTGCGATGCGCCGCAGGAGACGTGCATGTCGCTCAACGCCGGCGCGGACTTCGTCATCCGCCGCAAGTTCGGCCGCTCCGTCGAGCGCTCGGAGGCGCTCGAGCTCCTCGCCGCCGGGCGCGCCCGTGGCCTGGTCCATATCGCCGACAACGTCCGCCAGGAGCCGACCTACATCTGCAGCTGCTGCGCATGCTGCTGCACCCAGCTTCAGTCGATCAATCGCTACGATCTGCAGGGGGTAAACCCCAGCGGCTTCAAGCCGCACTCCGATCCCCACAAGTGCGCCGGATGCGCGCGCTGCGCGCGGGCCTGCCCGGTCGGTGCGATCACGATGCGTCCCGAGCGCAGCCAGGCGCGGCGCACCAACGAGCTGCACCCGCTGATCGACGAAGATCGCTGTATCGGCTGCGGTCTGTGCGCCGACGCGTGCCGCAAGCGTGCGATGCGCATGCGGCGCGATGGGAAGCGCCCTTACATCCCACAGGACACGCTTGAGCGCACGCTGCGCATGGTGATCGAGCGCGGCCGGCTCGCGCAGCTCCTCTTTGACGAGGGGGCCGGGCGCGGCGCGCATTTCCTCAACGCGGTCTTCCGCACGCTTCTCGCGCTGCCGCCGGCGCAGCGGATGCTGGCCCGAGAGCAGGTCCGTTCGCGTTTCATTCGCGCGGCGCTGGCCCGCAGCCGAGACCTGTCGTAGCCGAGAATTAGTCCGAACATATTGATGATGCGGTCCGCCGGGCGGCGGCGCCGCGGCGATTGGCCTTGACGGGTGCGAGTTCGTACTTACCTTGAAATCGTGGGACGCAAGGCGCTTCGAGCGAAAGACGCATACAGCTTTCGCCGCGCCGGGCGTCCCGAGATAAAAAATCACACCGGAGAAATTTACCGGCAGGAGGCTTTCGCATGGAAGTGCTGATGACGAACGGTCTGACCCCCAACGATTCTCTTCTGCGCCGCTGGAACGTGCTCTGGAACGAGCTCGAACCCGCGCGCAAGGCGGCGCCGGCGGCGGACGTGGTCGAAGATCCTGACAGCTATCATTTCTACTTCGAGATGGCCGGCATCGCGAGCGAATCGGTCGATGTTCGCGTCGAGGACGGAGATCTAATCGTCGAGGCCGAGCGCAAACAGCCCGAGTGGTCGAAGGACGCCGAAGTCCATCTGTCCGAGCGCGCGTACGGCACGATGCGCCGCGCGTTCACGATGCCTGACGACGCCAGCCACGACGGAATCAAGGCGGCCTACAAGGACGGCGTGCTCGAAGTGACGGTGCCAAAGCGGCCCGAGAGCAAACCGTTCAAGATCAAAGTCGAGTTCGAGAACTAGCAGGCGCAGTGGGCGCTTCGAGCCACGGCCAGGTAAGCTTTAGCGCCAGGCGCCGGCGGTCGGAATGATCGATACTGCCGGCGCCGTGGGCGCAGCCGACGAAGCCACCTCGGGCTGACCTCTCAACGGAGGAATCGCAGATGGTGTTTTTGTTTATCGTAGTGGCTATCGTCGCGTGGGTAGTCTTTGCTTACAATCGATTAGTCAGTCTGCGCAACCAGGTAGATAATTCGTGGCGGCAGATCGATGTACAACTGAAACGCCGCCATGATCTAATTCCAAATCTCATCGAAGCCGTCAAAGGCTATATGCAGTTCGAGCGCGACACCCTTACGCAGGTCGTCGAGGCGCGCGCCAAGGCCGTCAGCGCGCCGGACCAGGCCTCGCGCATGGCGGCAGAGACCCAGATCACTACCGGGCTGGGCAAACTGATGGCCGTGATGGAGAACTATCCGCAGTTGAAGGCCGACGAGAACGTGCTCAAACTGCAGGAAGAGCTGACGACCACGGAAAATCAAATCGCGTTCGCGCGACAGGCATACAACGACGTCGTGCTCGCTCTCAACACGCGCATCCAAATCTTCCCGACCAATCTCATCGCCAGCAATTTCGGGTTCAAGGCCGCGGAATATTTCAAAGGCGCTCCGGAAGAACAGGCGGTTCCCAAGGTTGACCTTTCGATGACCACGCCGCGCGCCTGAGCACACGCGTCGCGGGCGGGCATGCTCGATGGCATCAAGCAATTTCAGGGGTCTCGAAGCGACCAATCGCCGCGAGACTGCGGTGCTGGTCGTCGCGTTCATGCTGCTGTTCGGCGCGATCGGGCTTGGCCTCGATTTTGCGGCGCGCGATATTGCGATCATCGACGGACACCTGATCGGCTTCCCGGTACTGACGATCGCCGCCCTGGTCTTCGCCGGCATCCAATCGATCGTGTCATATTACAGCGGCGCGTCGTTGGTGCTGCTCTCGGTTCACGCACGCCCGCTCACGCCCGATACGCCGAAACATCAGATGGTGCTCGACGTGATCAACGAAATGGCGACCGCGGCGCGGATGCCCGTGCCCAAGCCGTATCTCATGGATGATCCGTCGCCGAATGCGTTCGCGACGGGACGCGACTTGGCCCATTCGGTGATTTGCGTCACCCAGGGTCTGGTCGATCAGATGGACCGGGAAGAGTTGCAGGGAGTGATCGGGCATGAGATGTCGCACGTTGCCGACTACGACATCCGCACGATGATGATGATCGCGGTGATGGTCGGTGGAATCGCGATGCTCTCGGATTTCGTGTACCGCTGGATGTTCTTCGGCGGATTCGGCGCGCGCGGCAGGAGCAGTTCCGATCGCGACAATCAGGCGGCGGTGCTGATCACGGTTGCGGTGATTGTCCTGGCGGCGGTGGCGCCGATCTTTTCGCAGTTGCTTGCGATGGCGGTGTCGAGGCAGCGCGAATATCTTGCGGATGCGTCGTCGGTTGAGTTCACGCGCAACCCGCGTGCGCTGCTGCGCGCGCTGGAGCACATCGCGAAAATCGAGTCGCCGCTGAAACGAGGCACCGCCGGCACCGCGCATCTGTTTATCGTCAACCCCCGCGAGGGCATCCGCGAAGACAGCGAAGGATTCTTTGCCAACCTGTTTTCGACGCATCCTCCCCTTGGCCGGCGCATCGCAAGACTGCAGGCTTTGCTGGGTGCGGCTGGCGCGACCACACTCGGCGCGCAGGCCGGCGCTGATACGTCAGCCGGCAGTTAGAACTGAGATCGAGACCGCGTTGGCGCTTGTCGTTGCTCCAGTTGGACGTGCGACTTAAGCTCGGCGGGTGGCTGGTCAGCGCGAAATCGAAGAAATACTCAGCCTGGTCGCGGGCCGCGTCGCGAAGATCGACGGCGTAGCAGCGATCGTGCTTGGCGGATCACGCGCGCGCGGTAACGCCGACGAACGATCGGATATCGATCTCGGAATCTATTACGACGGCGCCCATCCATTCTCGACTGCGGCTCTGGGAGCGGCTGCACACGAACTGGACGATCGTCATCTTGATGGATTGGTGACTTCGTTCGGCCAATGGGGGCCGGGGGTGAACGGCGGCGGATGGCTCGAGATTCGCGGCCGTCGCGTCGATTTCATTTACCGTGAAATTGGCGCGGTGCGCGAGGCGATCGAGGACTGCATCGCCGGACGCCCCCGCAGCGTCTATCAGCTTGGTCATCCGCTCGGATTTCATTTGCAAATTTACGCGGGCGAAGTTCATGTATGCCGTCCGCTGTTTGATCCGGCGGGCGCGATCGCCGAACTCAAGTCCCTGGTATGCGAATATCCTAAAAAATTTCGGGCCGCTGCAATAGCCAAGCATCTCTTTGACGCGGAATTCGAAATTTCAATCGCCGCGAAGCCGGCCGAGCGCGCGGACGTGATGTACGTCGCGGGATGCCTGTTTCGCGCGGCGGGCTTCATGACGCTGGTGCTCTACGCGCTGAATCGCAGATTTTTTCTCAATGAGAAAGGCGCGTTCGCGGAGTCGCATCGATTCGCGATCAAACCGGCGCGATTTCACGATACCGCCGCGAGCGTGCTGGGCAGCATCGGCTCTACCGCGGCGGAACTATCGGCGAGCGTCGATAGCTTCCAGAGCCTGGTTGCGGAATTGAGTCAACTCGCGACGAGCCCGGAGGCGCGCTAGCGGTTGCGTCCTTTCAGGGCGCGCTCGATTTCACGCTCGGAGGTCTTGCGCGCGATCGCGTCGCGCTTGTCGTAGGAGTGCTTGCCCTTGGCGAGCCCCAGTTCAACCTTGGCCCGGCCGTTTTTGAAATAAAGTTTCAGCGGGACGATCGAATAGCCCTTCTCGCGCACGCGGCCCCACAGGCGATCGATCTCGCGGCGATGCATCAGGAGTTTTCGCGCGCGCGTCTCCTTGTGGCTGAATTGGCCCGCCGGAGCGTAGGCGCCGATATGGACGCTCTCGAGGAACGCTTCGCCGTTTTTTATGCGCGCGTAACTGTCGCGCAGATTTGCGCGATGCGCCCGCAGCGACTTGACCTCCGTGCCGGTGAGTGCGAGGCCGGCCTCGAGCGTCTCCTCGATGAAGAAATCATGCCGCGCCTTGCGGTTATCGGCGACCAGATCGAATCCGTCGCTCGACGGTTTGCCATTGCGGGTGTCGCGTGCCATCGCAGGGCGAGTTTATCCGCAGGCGGCGGCGCAGATAAGGGGGGTTGAGGGCAGGTTGCGAACGCGGCGATTGAGCCTTAGATTGAATGATGTAACCGTTTCGACTGGCCTCATATCGAAAACCCACGGTCCGTGGGGGCGAACTGGATTCGACGAAGACAATATGGCCATGGTCGCACGCCGGGTGCTGTCGACCCGTAAAACTGGCAGACTGCGAAATTTACCCGCAGACAATAACGGTTACGCTCTGGCGGCCTAAGGGCCGCTAGCGTCCCGCCGCTGCTCGCCCATGGCAGCGGGTCGGGGCGTCATTTAGTGGGCTAGGGAACCGCAGTTCACCGGCTGGGCGGCGTCCCGAAAATTCAGCCGGCTGGCGTCAGCAAAGCCCGTCTGTGGGCGTTTCGGACGCGAGCTAAAATTCGCAGACTAAGCGTGTAGTGGCCGTCGCCGGAAGGCCTTCGGACGGGGGTTCAATTCCCCCCGCCTCCACCAGCTAACTAGCTGATTTTATTACGTTTTCGGATGATGCCGAAAGCGCGTGCCAATGGCGTGCCTTTCTGCTAAGCTCGCCGCATGCTGAATTTGTGGCGACGGCACTTGGCGCGGTGCAAGCACTCCACGCGGAAGCATAACAAATGCTCGTGCCCGATCTGGGTTCAGGGAACGCTCCACGGCCAGTGGATGAAGAAGTCCCTGGGGATCCGAAATTGGGAATCGGCGCAAAAAATCGTGCGGGATTGGGAGGCCCGGATTGAGGGCGGCAGTGTTTCGGTTGTCGAAGCGTTCGTGCAATTCATTACGGATGCCGAGGCGCGGCACCTGAAACTCGAGACTCTCGGGAAATACCGGCTTTTGGAACGCGAGATGAAGGCGCAATTCGGACCGCGGCCGGTCGATGCGATTTCCCTGAGCGACCTCTCGGAATATCGGCAGACGTGGAAATTGGCCGGAATTTCATCCCGGAAGAAGATCGAGCGGCTCCGGGCGTTCTTCCGATTTTGTCAGGAGCGCGGGTGGACCGAAAAGAATCCGGCGACGCTTTTGAAGCCGCCCCGATTGGTGTTCAGCCCGACGCTTCCGGTTGAGGATGCGGATTTTCAAAAGCTGATCGCGGCTTGTGAGAAATTCCCGAAAAAAGGGGTCTATGGGGCGAGGACGGGAGAGCGGATTAAAGCATTTCTTCTCGTGCTTCGATATTCGGGTCTGCGGATTCGCGATTGCGTGATGCTCACCCGCAAGAAAATCCAGGGCGATAAGCTGTTCCTCTATTCACAGAAAACGAATGTGCCGGTGTGGTTGCCGTTGCCGGAATTTGTCTTGGCAGCGATCGCGGGATGCGGAAATGGCGAATACTATTTTTGGTCCGGTATCGGGAATCCGAAGTCGGGCGTGGCCGATTGGCAGCGGTCTTTGGCGCGGCTCGGAAAACTCGCCGGCGTGAAGTTTCACGCGCATCAGCTTCGCGACAGTTTCGCGATTGGACTCCTCACAAATGGGGTGTCGTTGGAAACGGTATCGGTGCTTTTGGGAAATTCACTCAAGGTCTGCGAGCGGCACTATAACCCGTGGGTCAAGGTACGGCAGGAGAGATTGGAAGAAGTGGTGCGGCGGACGTTTTCCGATGTGCAGCGGCTGTGATAGATAGTCGGGCCAAACACTTTTCGCTTTGGAACTAGCCGAATGCCTCTGACCGAGCAGTCTTATCGACAATATTCTGAGCAAGACACGGCCGACAAACTGATCCTGCCTTATTTGCACAACCATAAAGGTTTTCCCTCACCAGATACGCTCGATTACCAGGCGCAGCACACAGTGCCTGTTGGAGAAGGCGAGCAGGGCCGTTATGACGGGCTTTATCTCTCTGAAGGCTATCCATACGCCGTGCTAGAAGCCAAGCGTTATTCGCACGACCTCACCGAGGAAGATGTAAACCAGGCTCGAAGCTACGCTGTCAGTGATTTCTTCGAAACCCCTGTCTCGTTCATCGTTATCTCCAATGGACGAGAGCGCCGCTTTCTCAGAAAAACCGAAACTATCGACGTTCAGGACGGGCGCCTGAAGTATGCTCCGATACCGGAATGCACGTGGAACGCTGTAACAGCCGAACCGCCGGGCGCCATTCGAACATCACTTGATGCGGCCGCACTTGTGCAGATCCTGATCGATTTCAAAAATCAGACCGTTTCAGATTTAACAGCCGTATTCCTGGATTCGGCTTCAGGGAACTACGATCCCTCTCGTGCGCCCAGTCTGGCGCCTTACCTAATCAGAATCATTGAGGAACGAAAACGGTTTATCGGCGGTACCGGTTCAGACCAAAAGAAACAAACCCGCATTGCTCTTCAAGCGATCTCGCTGCACTTCACGACGAAGATTCTGTTCATCAAGGTGATCGAAGATTTATCTGCCGGGTCTGGAACACCCAGAATCATCCATACGCTCTTCCCTCGACCCGAATATGACCTCCTTGGAGGACTATTCGGCTTCAAGGTATTGAACGCATTGAATCGCCGCGGTGCGACCGCTGCTCTGAGGACCTTCGCACGGTCGCGAAAATTCTATCGCGGGCTATCTCAAGATCTTGCCGCAGTTACCTGGCAGGACATATTTCGCTATGGGTTCGCGTTTCACGCCGGGCAGTATGGACAACTGTTCCGCGCAGACAACTATGACCACTTTCTTCCGGCCGAAAGCAGTCTCGCTCAAATCCGCGACCGGTTGATCAAAATAGATATAAGGTCCGCGCTCATTTACGGCGACTGGCCTGCTCCCCAATTTCCCGCCAATCATAAGTAGAGTCCGCCGGTTTTTTCGCCCTCCTCGGGCGGTTGCGTTTCCCGTCTTTTTAACGCTGCGAACTCGGCTGGCGTCAAGGCGCCGAGACTGCCGTGCGGTCGCAT
>NZ_DATCTO010000076.1 GCF_036567905.1 Candidatus Binatus sp. | reverse complement strand
CTCGGTCTTTGCCCCGGCCTCGTGTTCGCGCAGCACCCCGATGATCTGCTCCTCGCTGAAGCGACTCCCTTTCATTGTCCGTCTCCTTTTCAGGCGACGGACTCTACCTCATTTCGGCTGAGTTTTCGGGGTGCAGGCCAGAACCGTTCCCAAACTAGCGACCCGAGAAGAGAATCGTCGGACTCACGCCGCAAGTGGATGAACTTCTCCAGAGCGAACGCTTTTCGACTAAACGAGACGGGATGGATGCAATGGCGAAACAAACTATCGCCGTCTGGAATACGCCCGCATCCCATATCGCCCCCGCGCAGTTACTATTCGATGAACTCTGGGAGATCGGTGTCTGATCTACTGATCAAAATGATCGGTCTTCCTGAATGAGCAAAAGGAAGAAGGTGGGAAGGGTTCAGCAACTGATTTCCTGAATAATCCATTCGTCGGGTAATGCGCTGTGGCGAGGATATCAGTGCGGAAATCTCGTTTGCACTAATCGTTAGATACAGATTGTCGTCGTGGTCCGACCAATTGAAAACAACCGATTCTGGTCCATGAGTAAATATTTGCGGCGCAGGAACCAAATCTTCCATAAGTTTCGCGGCAACATAGCTCGCCGCATGATAAACGGACGGTTCAATTCTCCATTCGTCCGCTCCCTCAAGTGTGATCATCTCGCTGAGCGCCTCTCCGAGCTCCTGATATTTTTGGCTCAGTTCCCATTGCTCAATAACGGGCACGCTTGAGAAGCATGTTTTCAAAACCCGGCTTTCTGACCTGATCGGGGGAATCTCTACGAAATCAAACTCGCTGGAGCCCGAATGTACCGTGTATGAGTAACTCCGGGCGGGATCGCTTGAGATGTCCGCAGATGACTCAGAAGTTGAACCCAGAATTACCATTGCTTGATGGTAAACCGTGGTCCATAAAGCTCGCATCTTAAAATCCCTCAATGTTCAAGCCAATTTTGCGTTGTGCTGCTTCTACCGCAGTAAGCCCTTCAAGCAATAGCGACGACTGTTGGCCGCTAGTAAGCGAAATCGTAGGGACATTATTGTTGTCGAACCTCACACTAGCGGCGATGAAATCCTTAACCTTAACATCATGCGGCGCGAAAGAGGTGCCTCCCGGGGTGGGGATAGGCGCGCCGCCGACGGGAATTTCCATGCTTACAACTTGCAGCCGCTCCATACTCC
The DNA here is from genome assembly GCF_036567905.1 of Candidatus Binatus sp. Classification (NCBI taxonomy): domain Bacteria; phylum Candidatus Binatota; class Binatia (SeqCode); order Binatales (SeqCode); family Binataceae (SeqCode); genus Binatus (SeqCode); species Binatus sp. (SeqCode). The sequence goes on along the minus strand of NZ_DATCTO010000076.1, from coordinate 37,531 downwards.
ACTTCGTAAGAAAGTTCATTGTAATATTTCCAACTTTACTGCTCATGTGTGGTCGATTGATTTGGAAAATGAAATCCTGTTCGTCAGTAATTTTCATGCGATACTGATCGGGCAAGACTGTCGTCAACGTCCTATTGGCTTCTACGACATTCGCCTTCACAGTGATGAATTGAACACCGAACGCCACACGGGAAACAGAATTTGAGATAGTGCCTTTGGCGATGACGTCTATTATCCCCATTAGTTCGGTGTGAAGTTAACTCGTATCATCAATCAGAGCTAGCGAGGTCGTCGCCGTGTCACCTGGGGCAGACGCCGGCGAGAGACTGAAGTCGATCCGGGTAGGGTGGGAAAGCAATTGTGCAGCTATGCCGTTACGCGTCCCTTGGGCAACGGTCGGCAGAAGAGCATTCGGTTGTTGCTGAAAATTGGCCGGCTCGACACCCCAAACTCGCCGATACAATTCAAATGCCGAGGGCGACGGAGGGGCGGTCGGGAATAGGGTGATGCGACCGCTTAAGGCTTTCCATTCATTCATTTGGTCATACCGGACCAAGCTGCGCCGATCTTTCCTTCAGCGTATAGTGTATATCTAACAATGACGGCGTGCAGCGCAAGGGACCACGCAATCGTCGACAGCCGTCAATTTGATCACTTCCGCCGTGAGCCGTATCGACCGAAACCTCACGGAGAGAAGGATTCCACACAGTTTTGCTTTCCATAAGGATGAACCAGTTCATCCCTGAACAAACGCGCCCAAATTAGGGCAACAATATACTTGACTGACCACGTGCGCGGGCGTATGCTTGGCGCATGAAGTATCCAAGCACACTCCAACAAGCGATTCGTTACTTCAGCCACTTCGAGAACTGCCAGCGATTCATGATCGAGATGCGCTGGCCGGATGGCAAGGTGCGTTGCCCGACCTGCAAATCGGAGAACGTCACGTATCTCGAAAATGCGCGGCTCTGGAAATGCTACGCCAAGCACCCGCGCGCCAAGTTCTCGCTCAAGGTCGGAACGATATTCGAGGACTCGTCTATCGGCCTCGACAAATGGCTGCCCGCGATGTGGCTAATCGCCAACTGCAAGAACGGGATTAGCAGCTACGAAATGGCGCGCGGCCTCGGCGTGACACAAAAGACAGCGTGGTTTATGGACCATCGCATCCGGCTCGCGATGCAGGATCGTTCGCTCGCGCAATTCGACGGGAACGAAGTGGAAGCAGACGAGACTTTTATCGGCGGCCTCGCCCGAAATATGCACAAGGACAAGAAGATCAAAATCACGGCCACGGGCGGGGCCGGAAAAGCAATCGTGATGGGACTGCTGGATCGGCATAGCGCCAAGGTCCGGCTCACGCACGTACCGAACACGCAACGCGACACGCTCCAGCCTCTTGTACGCCGCTACGTGCGGGGCGGCTCTTACGTCTTTACCGATGCGTTCATGGGGTATCACGGCCTCGATCAAGATTACGTGCACAACGTCATCGATCACGCCGAACGCTACGTTGATGGGAACGTGCACACCAACAAAATTGAGAATTTCTGGAGCCTGCTGAAACGCAGTCTGAAAGGTACGTATGTCAGCGTCGAGCCGTTTCACCTGTTCCGGTATCTCGATGAGCAGGCGTTCCGCTACAACGCGCGCAAGGCGAACGACGGGGAGCGGTTTATCGACGTTGCCAGTTCCGTCCTTGGGCGACGGCTGACGTATTCGGAACTGACCGGCAAGACCGAATCAGCGACCGAACCCTTACCGGCGTAAACAGTGGAGAGGAGGGCGCAGACGTGTTAGACTCCCCGCCGTGAAACCGAAGGCAGAAGATTTAGAATTTGAGCCGAAGCAGGCTTTCGACAATCTCCGGCGGCTCGCCCGAAAGGTGCTCTCGGCGCCCAAGGCGACCGGGATAAAGAAGTCGAAGCCGCGCAAGAAATAAAAGAGCGGTCGAACCCTGGCCGGGGTTGACCGCTCATAAATCTGACACGCAATCCCTCGCGTTGTTTAACGCGTAGCATTCGTGTGCCTTGAGCGCAAGCGAGGGAAGAAGATGGTTCTCAATCAATGGCTTCCACAGTCTATTCCTTGCTCGCCGAGATTGATGCGGAGATGGCTGAACTTGGGCGACAAATCGAGGAAGAGAGTCGCCTTGGCAACGATATTCAACAATCCATCGGAGAACTGTTCAAAATAGTATTATCTCGACAGGATAGGGAAACCCTCAGCGCCACAGCGGACGAAGTTGCAACGATGGTTCAGATTTACGACAATGGGGAAGATGTCATTAAGGACATTACCGCGAAACTTATAGAAGCGACCGGCTCTAACCCAAGCGGTCTTCATGCGGCGTTATCTGAAATTCTGGAGATAGCTAAGCGAGCAAAGTCCTATAAAGCCGCGTCCATAGAGGAATTAAAGCGTATGCAATCGCGCGTGAACGACCTTTTAGATAGCGCCAAGCCAAAAGCCTGACTACGCCTATGAATTTTCGCCACGCTGCCGCGCTCGCGCTTGTCGGCTGGTATTTGATGATTCCCCCCAGTCTCGCAGATACCTGGGTATGTCGTCAGAGCGTTAGTGCCGAATTAGCGCGCGGATGGTTCGGCTGGGGTAAAGACTGCGAGACGATGGCGCGCGCCTTTGTGCCCGATGCTCCCCTCTCGCAATGGCATCAAGGGGCACCGTTCGAGACGTTGGCCGAGTGTGAAGCAGATCGTCAGACGTTGCACAAATACAGCGAGTCAGGAACCCCCTCATTTAACGCGGAATGCTTCGCGGCCGACGATCCGCGGCTGGAATGACTTACTTTAGAGTCGCCATAATATAAGCCCGCCACCAACGATCGCAAAAATCAACGCAATTACCGTGAGAAATTTGACGCAGCTACTAATGTCTTTGATTTCCTCATTGAGCTTCTGAAGCTCTTTGATGATGCGTTCGGAATCATCCACCGAATTACCTCTGAATGCGTCTCAACCGACGATCCTCGACTCGCGAAGTAATCATCCCTGCAAATCGTGCGCTTTCAGTTCAACGTCGATGCTCAGCCGGACGTTTCCCTTGGGCAGGTCTTCTAGCGAAGTGATGGCCTGAATATTCAGTCCGGTAATTAGCGAATCGTCTTCAAGCAGGCAGAGGCAGTTTTTCTTTTGCGCGGGATCATCCGGCGGCATCACTTCATTTTCATCCTGCGGCAATCGCAGCGCGTCGAGCAGGGTCTTCAGGCGATTATCGAGATCGCCTTCGGGTTTGAGAATTCCGCCGACAAAATCGCGGCGTTCCAGTTGAATCGACAGGTCGCAGACTAGAACATCCGCCGTCGAGATGAGCGCCATAAAGCCGTAGCCTTTGAAGCGTTTGTTCACGAATGTAGGCAATCCGCTTTTGTCCGTATGTGTAAACACCCGTGAGAAATCTACTTGTGTGACGACGGTAGCCAGTTGATGATGAAGTCTCCAACGTATTTGATTTTTCTCTTTGCAGCGCGTGTCTCTCCTACTGGCGCTCGGCAAAGGACCATCGTATCTGAGCCGGAATTTCACGTTGTCGCGCTCCAGTTCGAGTCGCTTTCGCCAGCCCGCGAGCAGTTGAATCTCATCGTGGTCTTCTACGGTGTGGTCTTCCAAATGGGACATTATCTTGGCCTCTACGGTCAGTCAAGTACGTTAATGCCCAAATTAGGACACCACCGCGAGAACCGTAACTTCTAACGTCTAGCGGAAATTACGTTATATACACACTCCGGGATTCTTCGCTACAGCAGCTTTCGCCCTAGAATCACAGAAAGACAGAACGATAGAAAAAAAGATCACACGAAAAAGAGCGGCGGAGCTGCGCCCTAACTCGTTCGAACAGGGCGAGGTCCGCATCCTTTCTTAGCATTGGATGCAGTGGTTACCCATGCCCAAGGAAGTGTGAAACCCACGGCGGGTTTCACCGCAATCGAGTTCCTCTCTCAGTACTCCATCAAGCGCGACAATGCGCGCGCAGTGTACTCGACCAGCGGTATCACCCGGTCGTAGTCCATCCGCACCGGACCCACGATCGCCAGGCTGCCCAGCGCGCTCGAACCACTGGCGTACGACGCCGCAACCACGCTCAACGACGACAGGCGCGGGTCGTAGTTCTCCGAGCCGATCGACACCGTCAGCCCGGCGTGGGTCAGGCTGCGCTCGAGCAATTCGAGCAGCGCGGTTTTATCGTCGAGCGCGCGCAACAGCTCGCGCATCTTGCCGCGATCCGAGAACTCCGGCTGCTCCAGCGCCTGCAGGCTGCCCTCGACGTAAAGCTCCGGACGCCCGGCGTAGTCCGCGATCGCCTCGCCCAGGGCGAGCGCGTCGTGCATGAAGCGATCGTAGTTGGCCCGCTCCTGGCGCAGTTGCGCCTCGATCCACCGGCGCGCCTCGTCGAGCGTGCGTCCTTCGAGCGACTCGTTGAGGTAGCGCGCCATGCGATCGAGTTCGTCCTGCGAATGGTCGCGCTCGGCATCGACAATCCGGTTTTGCATCGCGCCTTTGGCGGCGACGAAGACCGCCAGCACTTGTTTGTCGCGCAGGCGCACGAAGTTGACGCGCTCGAGGATCGAGGCCTCCAGCCGCGGCGCCATCACCAGCGCCGCCTGTCCCGTCAGGATCGAGAGCAGCCGCGGCGTGTCGCGCAGGACTTCGCCCAGGTTGCGCACCGCGGTCGAATAATGCAGCTCAATCTGCGCGCGATCCTCGAAGCCGATCCTGGTCGCCGTGGCGAGATGATCGACGTAGTAGCGAAACGCTTTCTCGGTCGGGACCCTGCCCGCCGAGGTGTGCGGCTGACGCAGGTAACCGCCGTCTTCCAGCTCGGCCATCATGTTGCGCACCATCGCGGCGCGCACGCCCAACTGATGGCGCGCGACAATCTGCGCCGAACCTACAGGCTCGGCGGTCGAGATGAACTCCTGCACCGCCGCGAGGATCAACGCGTGCTGCCGGTTCGAGAGCGTGTTGCTTTCAGATTCCTGCGTCATCTCATTGGCGCTGGCGCGCGAAGTTCACTTTTTCACTTTTTCACTGGGCCCAAGTATTCACCACGCAGCCCTTGTCTCAATTGTGTTACGCATCCAGCGATACATTCAAGCGCCATCGTGACGCAATGGCGGCGATTTCAGCCGTGGCGGGCCGGTTTTCAGTGACGTAGGATCGATCCCGATGGCGCGCAAAGCCAAAATCATCCAGCCGCGACGCCGATATGTCCCGGTGGTGCCTGCTAATGCGTCGTGGTTCGAAAGCGACAGCTACGACCGGCGCACGTGGAATGAAATCGTCGCCGACGCGCCCTCGGTCGCCGATCTCGCGCAGTCCGGCGAGCGGCTGGTCCCTCATTTCGGCGCACTGGTGCAGGACCTCTTTTTCGCGTTGTTCAAGATGAATCCGGTCTTGCGCAAATCCGGCGACGTGCGCCACGCGGCCGCGCTCAACCGCACCATCCTCGAGCAAATCGTCCCGTCGTCGGCGTTCCAGGCGCTGCGATCGCGCACCGCACTCGAAGAAGACAAGGCCGCGATCGCGGCGATAGTAATGAGCGAGCATGCGCTCGAGATGATAAAATCCGAAAAGCTCATCAATCGCGGGGAGATGCTCGATCTGTGGGATCTCGCGCGCCAGGAGCAGGATCTCGAAGCGCGTGCCGAGGCGGTCAACGCCGTCAACGAAATCCAGAAATCGAACGAAAACGAAAACGAATCCGATCCCAGCGAAGAAAAAAAAGAGCGGGCAGCGAACACGAAAAAGGAGCTCGCGGAGATGGCCGACGCGGCCGAACGCGCGGCCAAGGTCTCCGAGGCGCGGCTCAATCAGAAGTCGCGGCAGTTCGAAACTCAACTCAAAGGCGCGGATCAGAGCGCGCTCAAGCGCATGCAGCTCAAGACCGCCGAGCTGGCCCGGGAAATCGATCAAGCCGCCGACGACAGTCACGACTTCAGCCGCGAATTCGGCCAGGGCGGACGGGTCGCGGCCGGCGCGCGCCTCGAGCTTGGGCGGCGCCTCGCGCGAAACAAGAAACTCGGCGAGCTGGCGCGGATGGTCGGGCGGTTCAAGCAGGACGCGCGCGCGCTCAAGCGCAAAACGCTCGAGCGCGGCGTCGCCGAAGCCTACGACATCGAGCTCGGCTCCGAGCTCGGACGCCTGATTCCCGCCGAGCTGCTCGCGATGCATCATCCCGTGCTCAAGCGCGATTTCCATCGCCGCGTACTCGAAGGCGCCGTCCTTCAGTACCGGCTGCGCGACGACGAGCCCAAGGGCAAGGGCCCGATGGTCGTGTGTATCGACGTGAGCTCCTCGATGCAGGGCGACAAGGAGATGTGGTCCAAGGCGGTAGCGCTGACGCTGATGGATATCGCGCGGCGCCAGCGCCGCCTGTTCCGCGCCGTCATGTTTTCCTCGGGCGACGTGAGCCTCAAGGTGCTCGACCTCAATCGCGAGCGGCGCTACCAGCCCGACTTGAACAAGGTCATCGAGATGGCCGAGTACTTCCCCGGCGGCGGCACCGACTTCGAGGCTCCGATCGACGCGGCGGTCGAACTGCTTGGCGAAAAGAAACTCAAGCGCGGCGACATCGTGATCATCACCGACGGTGAATCGCAGGTCAGTCCCCAATGGCTGGCGCGGCTGCGCGAGCGCAAGGACGAATTGGATTTTTCGATTTTTGCGGTGCTGGTTGACGTGGGCTCGGCCGAGATGTCGTCGCTGGCGCAATTTGCGGATCGAATTACGTCGGTCAAGCGCATCAGCGACGAGCACGCCCGCGACATCTTTGTGCAAATGCAATCATGAAGCCGGCCGACGTCGAAGTCGTTCTCGAGCCGGTCGATCGGCGCAATTACCGCAAGCTGTTCACGATGCAGCCTCGGCCCGAGCAGACCAGTTTCGTCACTCCGCCGCGATGGACGCTCGCGCGATGCTACGTGCGCCTGTTCGGCGACCGATTCGAGCATCTGCCGCATCTCATTGTGGCCGCAGGCGAGGTGGTCGGATACGCGACCACCGTATGCGACCCGTCCAGTGCCGATGACTATTGGATCGACGACATCATGATCGACGCGGCGCATCAGGGTAAGGGCTACGGACGCGCCGGATTGACCGAGACGATCAGGATGATCGCTGCGCGCTACCCTCGATGCCGCGCGGTGCAGCTAACCTGTTTTCGCGCCAATACCAACGCCGCGGCGCTGTACCAGACCCTGGGGTTCGAGCCGACCGGCGGAGTCGATGAGGAATTCAGCGAGCCCAACTACAAGCTCTCCGGCGCTGCGCTGGCGAAGTTCCGCAAGTAGCTCATCAGCATCTCAGAGGGTTCAGAAAGAAAAGGGCCGGTCGAGGATGACCGGCCCTTCATCATTCACAGTGTGCTGATTGCGAGCTATGCGGCCGGCGCCATCTGCATCACGCCGAGCTGCTGATACCACGACTCGGTGCGATCGTTGATCAGATCGATTTGCCGCAGGCACGGGATGATCGTATCGACGAACAGGAACGAGTTGAACTGCTTTTCCATGTCGTTCTCCGCCGCCGCCCACGCCGGGTTGCGATGCAGTTCGTCCTCGATGTCCTTGATCGAGATGCCGACTTCCTCGAACACATCCGTGCCCGACAGGAAGCCGTCCTTGGGTTTGCCGTCAACGACCTTGGTCACCATCATGTCGCAGGCGACGAAGGCGAAGTCCTCGAGGTCCTTCTTGTCCTTGCCCTTGAGCTTGGTGACGGCGTCGCGCAGCGCGAGCATCCCGAAGCCGATGTGGCGCGCCTCGTCCTTCATGATGTACTCGAGCAGTTCCTTGAGCAGCTCGTCCTTGGTCTCGCGCTGCATGAAACGGAACGCCGCGATCGCCAGTCCCTCGGCGACGATTTGCATCCCGACGTACTTCGGCTCCCAACGATCGTGCTCCAGGATTGCGCGCAGCAGCCGCTCCAGCGTGGGATCGATCGGGTAGATGCGATCGAGCTTGGTGATGTACTTGCGGAAGCCTTCCACGTGACGCGCTTCGTCGAAGACCTGCGCCGCCGCGTTCATTTTGGCGTCGAGGTCCGGCACCGCGTCAACCAACTGCCCGCAGACCATCAGCGCGCCCTGCTCGCCGTGCAGGAATTGCGAGAGCCGCCACGCGGCGAACTTGCGGCCGAGCTGGTGCTGGTTCTCCGGGCTTAGCGATCGATAGAGCTCGGTCTGGAACATCGGCATCATGGTCATGTCCAGAACCTCCTTCTCGATCGGGCGGTCCCAGTTGATTGTGGTCGAGACGTTCCACTGATCGCGCTTGGCGTTCTCGTAGAGCCGGTCCATCTGCGGGAACTTCACGCTGTAGTCCCAGTGGAAAATGCTTTCGAGCGGTGTGCTGACAACGGTGCGGTCTTGAGCCATCGTGAGAATCCTCCAGATTCAAGGGGCGCCGAGCCGTGCCGCGCGCTCGAGTCCGCCCAGGGCAAAATTTACGGTGACGTTTTTCAGTTCCGCGTGGGAAAGATCGCCGCTGGCGAGCAGCCATGAAATCGCCTGCGACAACATCCCGATCGTGAGATGCGCGATCGCGTCGGCGCGCTCGCCGACCGCGGGAGCGAGGTCGTCGCGCAGGTCGCCGATGAATACCTCGTGGACGCGGACCATCAGATCCAGAAACGCAGGGCTATGGCCGAACACTATCCGAAACAGTTCGGGCGCCTCGGCCGCCGCGTCGAGAATCGTATCGATCGTGATTTTGAGCTTCTCGGCCGGCGTATGGACGCCCGCCTTCGCCTCGGCGAGTTCGCGCCGCAATTGCGCCGCGCCATGCTCGATCAGCTCGATAAAGATTTCGTTCTTGGTTCTGAAGTGCAGGTAGAAGGTGCCCAGCCCGACGTCGGCTTCGGTCGCGATGTCGGCGATTCGCGTCTGATGGTACCCCTTGATCGAGATGACGCGTTCGGCCGCCTGGATCAGATCGACGCGCGTCTTCTCACGGCGCCGATCGAATCGATTCGGAGCGTCGGCTAATTCTCGATTTACTTGACCCACTAATGCAGCTTTTAGTCGAAAATGAATCGTGAGTCAATTACGATTACTGATTCATTACTGAATGCGAATTCATAACTGAAATGCCCCTCGGAACCGACAAACTAAGCCGATTCATTAGAGAATTTCGAAATCAGCGGGGAGTTCGATCAGGCGGCCAGTGGCCGAAAAAGAGCGATAAGAGCGCTATGGCGTGCCGCTTGCAGAAGCGCCCGATTGGTCTGGAGCAGCGCCGGATTGGTCGGGAGATTCGTCGGACGGCGGGTTCTCGGTTCCGGTGTCTTGAGTCGTATCGGGCAGAATCACCGGCTCGGGGAAATCCGGCGTGAGGTTGCAGCACAGCAGGTAACTGCTGCCCGCCCGGGGTTGAGCGTTGTAGGCCTGAAGCGACCCATCGGCGAGCACCTTGACCGCCTGGTAACTGGCCGAGCCCGACTGACGCTCGATCTGAAAGACGTAGTACGCGCCGCGATCGAGCGGCTCCGGCGGTCCTTCCTCGGGAAGTATCTGGGTGAAATGCGTGGGCACTTTTGCGTACTCGATATTCTTGAGCGTGTACTTGGCCGCACCGACGCCGGTGATCGAACCAAATGTGCCTTCGTCGGCTTTGAACTCCCAGATCGGAACGCCGCCATCGAATCGCACCACCGACTCGGTATGCGACGCGTCACGCTGATGGTTCGCGATCACTTCGGCGCCGAAGTACTTGATTACGGTCGCGCGTGCGAGCGCATCGCCGGGACGCCGGTAGCTGATCGCGACGTGCGCGACAGGAGGCGGCAGCGGTTCACCTTCGTTGGCGTAGGCCGCATCGTCGAGATCGGTGTCGTCGCCGGAACTCCATAGCGACTTGACGTACGAACATCCCTGCGCCGCCAGCGCGAGCGTCAAAAGCAGCGCGAGCGGCCACAGCAGCAGCCGGCGTTCACGCAGCGGTGTGCGATCGAGAATTCTCATCGCCACCTCGATAGTCGAGTCGCACCGGGAATTGCAATCGCTTTGTAAGTAGGCATGTCTATCGGGTAGTCTCTGCGACCTGTGGCAAACCGGGATTTGAGCGAGAAGATTGGCCTTCGTCCCCTGTTAATCTACGCGCAGGCGCAGACCGGCCTCAACCTGTGCGCGACCCTGCTCGGGCTTCACCTTCTCTATTTCTATACCGATCGCAAGGGGCTCTCTCCATCGCTGGCCGGGCTTGCATTCTTCCTGGCGCTGGTGATCGACGCGCTGACCGACCCGTTGGTTGGCAATATATCCGATCGCGCGCGCTTCAAGTCGGGACGGCGCCGGCCGTTTTTTATCGCGTCGATTCCAATGGCGGTCTGCTATTACCTGCTGTTGTCGCCGCCGCCGCTGCTGGGCGCGGGGCTGTTTGCGTGGTTTATCGGCTTCTACTTCCTGATGCTCACGTCGCGGAAGTTTTACGAAACCGCGTACGGCGCGCTGATGCCGGAACTCACGCTCGACTACGACGAACGCACCAAGCTCTCCACCTTCCGCCAGCTGCTGGGCACGGTCGGCGACATCAGCGGAGCGCTGTTGCCGTTTGCGGCTTCGTACCTGTTCGCGCGCGGCACTGATTTCAAAGTCACCGGCGCGATCTGCGGCCTGGTGGTGGCCGGCGGTGCGATGCTCGCGTACGCGGGTCTTCGCGAGCGCGCTGAGTTTTCCACCCACGAGCGTTCCAGGCTGCTCGCGTCGCTCAAATCGGTTGCAGGCAATCGGCCGTTCGTCATTCTGCTGCTTGCCACCACGCTGGCCGTGATGGCCATCAACATTCCGACCGTCCTGATGCGCTTCCTGGCCACGTACTGGTATCACGACGAGAACGCGGCGGCCCGATGGTTGATGGCGTACTTCGCCGGATCGGCGGTCTCGTATCCGTTCTGGTTCAGGATCACGCTCAGGATCGAAAAGAAGCCGGCCTTTGTGGTCGCGATGATCTGCAACGCGATCGGCTCGCTGCTGATCATGCTGATGACCCGGCAAAACACTTGGGCGCTTTATTTTTTGATGGCATTCAGCGGATTCTCGGCGATCGGAATTTGGGTCACGCAAATTTCGGCGTCGGCGGACGTGATCGAATGGGACCAGGAGCGTACCGGCCAGCGCCAGGAGGGCGCGTACGGCGGAATCACCTCGATGTCGATAAAGATGGCGCTGGCGGTTTCGCTGCTGCTGGTCGGCCCGGTGCTGAGCTGGGTCGGTTACAAGCCCGGCGTTGCCGGGATCACGGAGCAAGCGGGGGAGAATCTGCGCACGCTCTTTGCGCTCGGTCCCGCGTCGCTCTACTTGCTCAGTGCGCTGGTTTTCTCGCGCTATCCCATCACCCGCGAGAGCCATCGCGCGATGCGCGATCGGCTCGCCGCGCGCAACGCCGCCGCCGAAGAAGAAGAAAAAGCAGAGTCGATTGGCTAGGCTCTCCGCCATGGTTCATCGCGCCGTCGAGGAAGAAAAAGGGCCGCGGGCGATGAACCCGCGGCCCTTTGCCGATCAATCTTAACTCGTCGCGATCAGCCCAGCAGGGACTTTGCCACGGTCTCGCGATGCACCGGGGCGTTGCCGAAATTGGCTTCGCCGGCCAGCGCGCGCCGATGATACAGGTGCATGTCGTGCTCCCAGGTGAAGCCGATGCCGCCGTGCACCTGGATCGCCTCCGAGGTGACGTTCTTGGCCATGTCGGATGCGTACGCTTTCGCCATCGGCACCGCAGTCGCCGCCTCCGCGCCCTTGGTATCGACGGTCCAGCACGCGTAGTAGGTCAGCGAGCGCGCGTTCTCGACCGCGACCATCATGTCCACGCACTTATGCTTGACGGCCTGAAACGATCCGATCGGCTTGCCGAATTGCACGCGCGTCTTGGCGTATTCCACCGACATGTCGAGCGCCCGCTGCGCCGTCCCGACCATCTCGGCCGCCAGCCCGGCGGTTGCGATGTCGAGCGTGCGCTGCAGAAGCGGCCATCCTTCGCCTTCCTTGCCGATAAGTTCGGAGGTTTTCACATTGTCGAATTTCACGTGGCACAGTCGCCGCGTCATATCGACCGTCTTGAGCTGGGTGATCGTCAGGCCTTTGGCGGTGGTGGGAACGGCCAGAATCGAGATTCCCTTTTCGCCACTGCCGCCGGTGCGGACCGCGACCGCGATCCCGTTGGCCACGTGCGCATCGGGCACAAAAAACTTCTCGCCGGTGATCGTGTATTCCTTGCCGCTCTTGGTCGCCTTGAGCTGGACTCCCTCGGCGTCGAAGCGGCCCGAGGCTTCGGCGATCGCGACGGTGCCGATAAATTCGCCCTTCGCCATGCGCGGCAGGAGGTCTTTCTTCTGCTCGTCCGAGCCGCCTTCTACAATCAGCGGCGCCCCGAGCAGCGCGGAGGTGAAGAAGGGTCCCGGCACCAGAACCTTGCCGGCTTCTTCGACAACCACCGTCATGTCGAGAAAGCTGCCACCCTGGCCGCCGTAACTCTCCGGGATGAGCAGCCCGGGCCATCCAAGGTCGACCAGCTTTTTCCAGAAGGCGGGGTCATGTGCGGTCGCGTCCGCCATCATCTGACGGACAAACTTCGGCGGGCAGTTGTCGGCCAGAAAGCGCTTGGCCGCATCCCGAAGCATCTCTTGTTCTTCAGAAAATCCGAAATCCAACTTTCGTTCCTCCGTTTTTTCGATGGGGAATCCTGCGGTTTGAAACCGCTTAGATCCACCTTTCAGGTACCACTAAGGCTTTCGGCCGTGCAAGCGCCGGCAATCCCGCGCCGCCGCGGCTTGCGCGCTTGATTCGCGCGCGGGAACCGCGACAATAGTTCGCGCAGCGCTCATATGGAGCATAAGGATCTTGTCCGCGAGGAATTCACGCGGCAGGCGGCCGACTACGCGACCGCGCCTGCGATTCTCGACGCGGAGCATCTGCGCAAGCTGCCGACGCGCACCCTTTAAGTTTTTCTTCCCGATATCAGCGCGAGGACCCCTGAGTATTGGAGCAATGAGGTCTGCTCTGCGAGCGAGCCGATTTCGAAACCAGTGAAGAACCCCGCGATCGGGACGGGTCCAAGGTAGCGCCTGATGTATGCGGAATCGTGACCCGGGATGTTGTAGAGCCCCGCGCCGCGCGAGACGCAATCGAAATACAGACCGAACGCCGCAGGCGCGTCCGGGCGGTCGCTCAACTCTTGCAGCGTCGCCTTCAGGTCCTCGCGCGAGCGCTCGGCGTCGCGCAACACGAAGCCGACCGTGTCGCCCACCCTGGGCTGGAAGGCGACCGCGATAACGCCGTGTTCCTCGCTGGCGCCGACGATATTGCGCACGACAAATTGTCCGCGCTCGATCGTCTGTGCGTTCTCGTACACCGGAATTGCAACGAAGACGTAAGTCAGCGCGCGGCGCAGATCGCCGGCCAGAGGGCCGGCGGCCTCGGCGAAGACTTCGTAAGCCGGCCGGCCGTCGAGTTCGATCAGTATGTTGTCGCGGGCGGCGGTCACACGGTGCGCGCTTCCGATCAGGCCGCATGCGATCGAGCTCGCCACCGCCGGCTCGAAGTCTCCCGCGAGCAGCATCCCGGAGACCGCGTTCGAGCTGACAGTATCGCCGCAGAAAACAAACGTCTCGCCGATCGAGCCGTCCTCGCTCGCACCGCCGCCCGCAATCATCACGCCGGGCAGTTCAGTCCCGAGGGCTTCGAGCGTCGCCTCGGCTTCGAAGTTGTAAGTATCGGCAAAAAGAATCAGCAGGTTCGATTTGCCGAGCTGCGGACGCACCGCGGACGCCACTTCTGCCGCCACGCCCGCGGCCCGGCCGCGAAGGGTAGGCACGAAGAACCGGGTTGCGTGAATGCCTTCGCCGCCGAACACCAGCACGGCCAGCGCGCTTCCCGATTCGATTTCGGTCTCACCGGCGATGACGCCCACGCTCGAGCATCCCGCGACTTCGCGCGTATGCGCCTCCGAAGCCACCGTGCGCAGGATCATCGGATACGCGGCGCCGTAGGCTGGAGTCGCGAAGCACAGTGCGCCGTTGGCGCGGCTCAGCCCCGCCTGCGCGAGCGCGGCGGCGGTGGCCTCGGCGGCGGCGGTGCGCGGATTGGGTGCGGTCGAGAAACCGGCGCCGGCTCGAATCATGCCAACACCTACTGCCGGCTCCCGAAAATCCGGAGCAACTCGACCATCCGTTTAATCCCGTCAGCGAGTTCCTTCACGCCGATTCGCTCGTTGATTCCGTGGACGCCTTTTGCCTCGGCGGGAGTCACTTCGACCGGAATGAAACCGTAGGAGACGATCTTCTTATGGCGGAAGTAATGGCTGTCGGTGAATCCGATGATCATGGAGGGCACGACGGTGGCCCGGTCGTGGTCTTTGGCCAGCGTCGCAATCGCGGTCATCAGCGGCGAGCGCGACGGCGACGAGATTGGCGGAAAGTTCAGGATCACATCGATCTTGATGGTGTCGTCGCCGATTACTTTCCGAATGTCGCTCATGACCGTCTTGGGATCGCTGCCCGGCAGCAGCCGGCAATCGACTTCGGCATAGGCCGTCTCGGAGATCACGTTGGTCTTATCGCTCGCGGACAGCACCGTCGGCGTAATCGTGTCGCGCACCCGCGCGTTCTGGCTCGGATCGCCAAGGAATTGCTTGAGATAGGCGGGGTCCTTCAGCGCGGCGGCGAGATCGAGAAGCTGCCTGGGGCCGTGATCGAGCTCGGCCATCGCGTGATAGTAATCCTTCACCGGCCCGATGACGCGGATCGGCGTTTTGTACTCGCTTAATTTATCCAGCGCGCGCACCAGCCGCGTGACCGCGGTTTCCGGGGGCGGATCGGAGGCGTGCCCGGCCGGGCCGCTGGCGGTAAGCCGCAGCCAGAGCGGAGTCTTTTCGGTGACAGACACCACGTAAGCTTTGCGGTTGTCGGATAGCGCGCGAATGCCGCCGCCTTCGTTGATCAAATAGCCGGCGTCGGAGAAGACGTTGCTCGCGTGATCGACGAACCATCCCGCCCCATTCTTACCGCCTTCTTCCTCGTCGCCGGTGGCGACAAACAGCACGTCGCGATCGAGCAGGATGCCCGCGCGCTTGATCGCGAGCATCGCCATCAGTTCGATCACGCCGGGGCCCTTGTCGTCGATCGAGCCGCGTCCCCAGATTTTTCCGTCCTTGACGGCGCCCGAGAATGGCGCCACCTCCCATTCCTTGGGGTTGGCGGGCACCACGTCCATGTGGCTCAGCAGGACGATCGACTTGGTATGCTTGCCAATCCCGCGCAGGCGCGCGGCGACAATTCCGCGCCCATGCTGCGGCTCCCAGGTCGTGGCGGGAATTCCGTCGGTCAGAAATTTTTCCCTGAGCATCCGCGCCGCCTCGATCTCGTTGCCCGGCGGATTGGTCGTGTCGATCTGGATGTACTTGGACAGCAGGTCGGTCGCTTCCTGGGTGACCTTGTCCCAATCGATCGGCTGCGGAGGCGGCGCCTTCGACACCCCCATCGATTCAGACGGCAGAATGTTGGGCGTCGCCGCCGGGGCGGCCAAGGCGGAGCCGCAAAGAGCAACGCAGGCCAGTATCCATGCCGCGGCAATCACGGTCAGCGCACGCTGGCGCAAAGTGGCATTCGAGGATGCGGGGTTCATCTTGGGCCGTGGTTGAAGATTCTTTTCGATCACGGATTGAAGGGAACACCGTCGCGGGCGCGCCGTCAACCAGCAGGGGTGACCCCTGCACCCAGTATTAAGGCCGCCCGCCGTTGGCGGGCGCGGCCCCTGCCAACGGCTTAATGCTGCGCTGCCGTCAACCAGCAGGGGTGACCCCTGCGAATTAATACTGGCCAGCCGTGCCAACGGCCAAGGGTGACCCTGCACCCGGTGAACAGAGAACATGCGGGCTTCGCCCTGTTAGAAGGGGTTAGGGGTCGGGTTTGCCCGCGCGGCCGCGATGCCCGCGCGCTTTTTTCCATCATCCTGGGCGCAGTGAAGATCCGGGGTCGATCCAAGCGCCGCACCGGCGCCAGCGCTCGCGGTCAGTTGCCGAAGTCCCAGCCCTCGCCGGCGTGATACCGTCCCAGCACGTTCTTCGCGATCAGGATCCTGTGGACCTCGTCCGGGCCGTCGGCGAGCCGCAGCGTCCTGGCCCCCTGGTACATGGCGGCGAGCGGCAGGTCGCCCGAGACGCCCGCCGCGCCCCACACCTGGATCGCGCGGTCCACCACCCGCTCGTAGGCCGCGGGGACGAAGATCTTGATCGCCGAGATGTCGGTGCGCGGGTCGGAGCCGCCGTCCATGCGCTCGGCGCAGTGGATGGTCATCAAGCGCGCCGCCTGGATGTCGATGTAGGAGTCGGCGATGAACCCCTGAATGAACTGCTTGGTCTCGAGCTTGCCGCCGTGCACCTCGCGCATCGTGGCGCGCTCGACCATCAAGTCGAAGGCCCGCCACATCTGCCCGATCGAGTTCATGCAGTGATAGACGCGCCCCGCCCCGAGACGATCCTGTGCGGCCTGATGGCCCGAGCCCGCTTGGCCGAGCTGGTTAGCCAGCGGCACGCGCACGTCGTCGTAGGTGATCTCGCAGTGGTCGCTCGGGCGGCCCCAGATCTCGATGCCGCGCACGATGCGAACGCCCGGGGTGTCCTTGGGCACGATGATTTGCGTCATGCGGCCGTTGTCGTCGCCTTTGCCTCCGGTGCGGCACATGACGATGAGGAAGTCGGCGCGGAACCCGTTTGAGGTGAACCATTTGTGCCCGTTGATCACCCATTGGTCGCCGTCGCGGTGCGCCGTGGTCTTGATCGAGCGCGGGTCCGAGCCGGCCGAGTCGGGCTCGGTCATGGAGAAGCCGGACTCCATCTTGCCCTCGGTGAGCGGCACCAGCCAGTTGCGCTTTTGCTCCTCGGTGCCGTACTTGAGCAGGATCTGCTGGTTGCCCGAGTTGGGCGCGACCACGCCGAAGAGCGCCGCCGCTCCCATACTGTAGGCCAGCACCTCGTTCATGTACGCATGCTCGAGGAAGCCCAGCCCGGCGCCGCCATACTCCGGCGGAAGATGCGGCGCCCACAGGCCCGCATGCTTCACCTTCTCCTTGATCGACTCGCGCAGCTCCCGAGCGCTGCGCCGCTCTGCGTCCGTCGCGCCGTCGCGCCACCCCGCCCAGAGATTGCGCTCGTTGGGCAGGATATCGCGGTTGACGATCTGCGCCGTGAGCGCGCGGATCTCGTTGATCCGGGGGTCGAGCGTCGGGATGGGTTTCACGTTCATGTGCATGGTGGTTTCCTCTGTGGGCTCAAGCGTAGCCTGGCGTCATCGCGGTCAAAACTTGTCCCGCTCCTCTTGGGATCAAAGGCCACACTCGCAAGCCCTGTCAAGGCTTTCGTAGCTGAAGCACATCCGGCGTTGCCGCACGAATGCACCGGGGAAAACAATTGATTAAGAACGCGATGATCGAATGACACGAGCGGTGATCACTTTGCGCCGGAGTTGAAGAGTTCGATCACGGTTTGAAGGAATTGGGCGGCGGGCGCGCCGTCAACCATTCGATGGTCGAAGGTGAGGCTTAGCCAAAGCATCGCGCGCTTGGCGATCTCGCCGCGATAGACGGCAGGCTTCTCGACAATTCGCCCGACGCCGAGGATACCGGTCTCGCCGGGATTCAAAATCGGCGTGAACGCGTCGATAGCGAACATGCCGAGGTTGGTTATCGTAAACGTGCCTCCGGTTACGTCTTCGAGTTTGAGCTGGCCGGAGCGTGCCTTTTCGCCGAGCGCCCGGCTTTCGAGCGCGATCTCCCGCAGTGACTTGCTCTCGGCGCGATTCACGACCGCAACGATCAGCCCCTCATCGAGTGCGACGGCGATGCCGACGTTCGCGCTTGCGCAAAGTACAATCTCCGTGTCGTTGCCTCTTTCGTTGAGGCGCGCATTCATTCGCGGATGGCGCATCAGGGCGCGCGCGACCGAATGAATCATCATGTCGGTGTATGAAAAATCGAATTCGCTGGACAGGCGGGCGCGAAACTCAGTCGCCGGCGTCACATCGGCTTCGGCGGTGATGGTGATCTGCGCGCTGGAGTGAAGGCTTTGATACATCCGCTCGGCAATCACCTTGCGCACGCCACGAAACGCGACGCGATCGATGGACGGCGCCGCCGCGGAGATGGCCGGCTGCAATGTCGCGGCGGATTTGGCGGCGCGCTCGACGTCTTCGCGAGTGATCCGTCCGCCGGGGCCGGTGCCTTCGATTTTATCGAGATCGACGCCGAGTTCAGACGCAAGCTTGCGGGCGACCGGGCTTACGGCGTGTCGATCGCGCCCGCCCGCCTTGGGCGCGGCGCTCCGATTGATCGGCGCCGATGTCACGGGTGAATCGCGACGGGCAGCTTGCGATGCGGATTTGCTGTAGCGCGCCGCGACGGTCGCGACATCCTCGCCCGGTTCCGCGATCACGGCCACCGTCAGGCCGCATTCAACCGTTGCGCCCTCGTCGAACAGTGCGATCGCGAGCGTCCCCGACGCGGGCGCTTCGACCTGGTAGAGAACTTTCTCGGTCTCGACCTCGAAGAGCGGCTCGCCGGCGTTGACCCGCTCTCCCCCGGCCTTGAAGAAACGCTGAATCGTTCCTTCATGCATCGTCAGCCCGAACTTGGGCATCGTAACTTCAACTGCCACAGTCAGTTCCGCAATTGCCGGGCGCGGCTATCGTCCGACCACGTCGCGAATCGCGGCTTCGATGCGAGCCTCGTCCGCGATCGCCGCCTTTTCCAGCGGCGGACTGAACGGGATCGGCACGTCGAGCGAGGTGACGCGGCGGACGGGCGCGTCGAGGAAGTCGAAGCCCTTGTCGGCGACGATCGCGGCGATGTCGGCGGCGGCGCCGCCGCGCAGATGGCCTTCGTCGGCGATCACGATTCGATTGGTTTTCTCGACCGAAGCAAGGATCGCGTTTTCGTCGAGCGGGATCAGCGTGCGCGGATCGATTACCTCAACCGAGATTTTTTCCTGCTCGAGCTTGTCCGCGACGCTCATCGCCTTCCCGACCATCGCGCCGATCGCGACCACGGTCACGTTGTCGCCGGGCCGCTTCACGGCGGCCTTGCCGAGCGGGACCAGGTGCTCGCCTTGGGGGACATCCTCACGCGACCAGCCCAGCGCGCCGTGCTCGAAGACAATCACCGGATTGTTGTCGCGGATGGCGCTCTTGAGCAGGCCCTTCATGTCGGACGCCCCCGAAGGGACGACCAGCTTGAGGCCGGGGACGCTTAGAAATTGCGCGTACACCGTTTCGGAATGCTGCGCGGCCGCGCCGCCCATCGCGCCGAACACGGCGCGGAACGTGATCGGCATGGTGGCCTGTCCGCCCGACATGTAGCGGAGCTTGGCCGCCTGGTTGCAGATCTGGTCGAAGGCGCAATAGAAGAAGCTGGCGAATTCGACTTCGCAAATCGGGCGCGTCCCCGCCATCGCGGCGCCGACCGCCGCGCCGACGAAGCCGGCCTCCGAAATCGGGGTGTTGCGCACGCGCTTGGCGCCGAACTTGTCGATCAGCCCCTTGGTCGCGCCGAACGCGCCGAGCACGACGTCCTCGCCCATCAGGAAGGTCAGCGGGTCGCGTTCCATTTCTTCGGCGATGGCCTGGTTTATCGCCTGGATAAAACTGATTTGCGGCATGACGATACCTCCGATCGCGGGTGCTCAGGCGTAAACGTCGTCGGTGACTTCCGAGGGCGCGGGCAGTTCGCTCGAGCGCGCGAATTCGACCGCGTCGGCGAGTTCCTTTTCGGTTTCGGCGATGATCTTATTAAGTTCGGCCGAGCTTATCTTGCCGCTCTCCGCGCACCACTTCTCGAAGCGAATCAGCGGGCATTTGCGCTTCCATTCCTCGACTTCGGATTGCTCGCGATAGGAGCCGTCGCCAAGAAAGGCCTGTTCGCCGACGACGTGCCCCTCCCATCGATAGGTCTTGCATTCGAGCAGGGTGGGACCTTCGCCGGCGCGGGCGCGGGCGACGGCCTCGCTGGTGTAGCGAAAGACTTCGAGCACGTCGTTGCCATCGACGATATGGCCGGGGATGTCGTAGGCCTTGGCGCGCACGGCGATGTCTTTGACCGAGGTCACGGTCGCCATCGGAGTGAACTCGCCGAAGCCGTTGTTCTCGCATACGAAGACGACCGGCAATTTCCAGACCGCCGCCAGGTTCAGCGACTCGTGGAAGGTGCCCTCGTTGGAGGCGCCGTCGCCGAAGAACGCCACGGTGACATCGTCCTTGCCGGCGATCACGGCGCCCAGCGCGGAGCCGGTGGCGATCGGCAGGCCGGCGCCGACGATCCCGTTGGCGCCGAGGATGCCGAGCGAGTAATCGACGATATGCATCGAGCCGCCCTTGCCTTTGCAGTAGCCGGTGCGCTTGCCAAAAATCTCGGCCATCATGCGATCGAGGCGTCCGCCCTTGGCGATCAGATGTCCGTGGCCGCGATGGTTTGACGTGATGCGATCGGTCTTGCGCAGCGCGGCGCAGACGCCGGTGGCGGAAGCTTCTTCGCCGATGGAGACGTGGACGAAGCCGGGTAACTCGGCGGCCATCGCCAGGTCTCGCGCCTTGGACTCGAAATGCCGGATCTTCTGCATCGTGCGGTACATCTCGAGCAACTTGTCCTTGCTGATATCCATAGAAGGGTTTTTTTGCCTCCGTGAGAATTGCGGGGATGCGCAATGAATGTCCCCGGCGAGCGGAAACTATCCCCAACCGCAGCAATCGTCAAATGAGCGGGGCGGGTGCTGCGCAGTCGTATTCATTGCGACATTCGACCCGAGTGGTAGGCTCAGCCGATGACACAGAAAATCGGGTTCGTCGGACTGGGCGCGATGGGTCTGCCGATGGCGACGAACTTGCTCGCCGCGGGATACCATCTGACGGTTTACAATCGCACCGCGTCGAAGGCTGAGCCGCTCATTGCCAAGGGTGCGCATCGCGCGGACCGCGCCGGCGACGTCGCGCATCCGGGGGGTATCGTCGTCTCGATGCTCGCCGACGACGCCTCGGTCAAGGCGCTGGTGATGGGCGAGGATGCGCTCGCCGAGCGAATTGCGCCCGATGGAATTCATATCGCGATGAGCACGGTGTCGCCGGCGGCGACGCGGGAACTCGCGGCGTATCACGCGACGCGCGGGAGCGTGATGGTTACGGCGCCGGTGTTCGGACGGCCGATCCAAGCACAGGCGAAGCAGTTGCGGGTCTGCGTTTCGGGGCCTGCCGACGCCAAGACCAAGGTGAGACCGATCATCGAGGCGATGGGGCAGGACATATTCGACTTTGGCGACAATCCCGGCGCCGCGAATGTGGTGAAGCTCGCGGGCAACTTCATGATCGCGGCGGCGCTCGAGGCGATGGGTGAGGCAGTCGCGATGATGCGCAAGAGCGGCGTCGATCCGGCGGCGGCGCTCGAGATGCTGGTCAAAACGATCTTTGCGGCGCCGGTGTACCAGGGTTACGGCCCGGTCATAGCTCATGGGGTGTTCACACCGGCAGGTTTTCGGCTGCCGCTCGGACTCAAGGATATCGACCTGGTGCTGCAGACCGCGGGCGTGGCGAACGCGCCGATGCCGATGGCGAGCCTGCTGCGCGATCGATTCATCTCGGCGATAGCCAAGGGGCGCGCCGATCTGGACTGGTCCGCGATTGCGCTGGGAGCGGCCGACGACGCCGGACTCAAGGAATCGCGCTGAGGGAGTAGGGCCGGAGAATCGTCGTTGCTTGGTCGGCCGGGCTAAACTATCCTCAATCCACGATCCACGCGCTTGGCGCCTTCAGATGTTGTTTCCCTCACAAGACAGGCGAGCTGACGAGAAACTCGGGCGAATCCTGGGCCGGGTAGGTTCCGTCCGCGCGCGACTCAACTCGCTGGCGCTGCAGCACGCGATTTTCTACACGCTTGCGATCGCAATCGCGGGCTGCGCCGCGGTATTTGCCGGTGCATACCTGCTGTCGCCGCTCGCTTTCCTGGCAGGCACGTCGGCGCTGGCGATTATTGCCTGCGCCGGCATCGCGGGCGCAGTCGGCGCTGGCTGGCGGATGCGCGCCAGCGCGGTGCGTGCCGCCGCGATCGCCGACGATCGGGCCGAGCTGAAGGGGCGTCTCTCGACGATCGTCGCGCTCGCGAATCAGCAGAACCGCGGCTCGCTGTGGGCGTACCTGCTTGAAGATACACTCGGCCATCAGGACCAATTCGCGGGGGCGCGGATCGAGCAGCGGCGCGTGTCGCGCGCGATCTATCCGCTGGCCGGAGCAATCGTGCTGGCGGCGCTCGCGATCCCGATTTCAAAAATCAAGCACCCGCCACAGATCGCCGGGGGCAGCGGGCAGGACGAGCTGACGGTCGATCTGGACGACCTGCATCTGCGACCGGCCGATCCGGGCGATGAATCGGGGATGCAGGTCACGGCAGACCCCGCGACCATGCGCCGGCTCGAGGACAAATTGGCTCGGGAGGGCGCGGCGAATGGCGAGGCAGGCGGCAATTCGCTGAACCAGCTGGTGAATCGCGCGCGCGACCTGGCCGGGCATTTGCAGAACAGGCTTACCGGACAGCAGGCGGCCTCGAAGCAGCGCCTCAACCTGCGCCTGGCCGACGCGGGCGGCGATCAGGCTCAAAATGAAATTCATCGCGCTCCTGAGACGCCGAAGAATCGGCATGGCGACGTCGCGGGACAGTTCAAACAGGACCAGCCAAAATCCAACCGCGAGATCGATCTGCCGAGGCAAGACGATTCGCGCCAGCCCGATTCCAAGTCTTCGCCCGGCGGCTACGGTGAGTCGGGCGCGCAAGCCAGCTCCGGCGAGGACAACCCAGGCAATCACGACAACCGCGCGACCGATCGCGGGATTCAGCATAGCGGCGAGAATGGCGGCAACGGCGGCGCGGCGCACGGAACCGGCGCCGATCCCGACAGCCTGTTCGGCGCACCTGCGGCGTCCAAGTTCGGCACCGAGGGTTTCGAGATCGCAATCGAAGCGCGGCCCGTCGATCAAGGTGCGAAGGGCGCCGGTCACGCCTACGTCCCGCCCAAAGTGCGCGCGCCGCTCAGCCTGAAGCAGGAGCCGGACGAGCCGGTGGCGCGCGCCGCCGTGCCGGCCGAAGATCGAACTACTATCAAACGGGTATTCGAAAGATGAGCGAGGTGCAGGCGGAAACGCCAACGGTGGCGGATTTCGCCCGGACGTTCCGGCGGATCCAGGCCGAGATCCACAAGCTGATCATCGGACACGAGCAGGCCGTCGAGGAGTTGCTGTCGGCGCTGTTCGCCGGCGGCCACGTGCTGATCGAAGGCGTTCCCGGCACGGGCAAAACGACGCTGGTCAAAACGCTGGGGCTGGCGCTCAATCTGAGCTTCAACCGAATTCAATTCACCGTCGATCTGATGCCGGCCGATATTACAGGCACGCGCGTGATTCTGTCGGGCGACGACGGGCGGCGTGAGTTCAGCTTTGCGCCGGGACCCGTGTTTTGCCATATCCTGCTCGGCGACGAAATCAATCGCGCGACGCCCAAGACGCAGTCTGCGCTACTGGAGGCGATGGCCGAGTTGCAGGTGACGGTTTCGGGCACCACCTACCGCCTCAAACCGCCGTACTTCGTGATGGCGACGCTCAATCCGATCGAGATGGAGGGCACCTATCCGCTGCCTGAGGCGCAACTCGATCGCTTCCTGTTCAAAGTCCGTTTGAACTATCCCGACGAAGGCGAACTGACTCGAATCATCTCCTCGACGACCGGGCCCGAAGAAGCGGGGATCGAAGCGGTTTTCCACGCCACCGAAGCGCCCGAGCAAATCGAGGCGCTCAAAAGGCTGGTGCGCGAAGTGATGGTGGCGCCGGCGATGGAGACCTACGCGGCGCGACTGGTGCGAACCACGCAGCCTCAGAACTCGCGCTTCGTGAGCGAGCAAGCCAGCGCCGTGCACGACGAGATGGTCAATCGCTACGTGATGTTCGGCTCGAGCCCGCGCGGTGCGCAGGCGCTTATTCTGGGCGCCAAGGTGCATGCGCTGCTCGACGGGCGCG
The DNA here is from genome assembly GCF_036567905.1 of Candidatus Binatus sp. NCBI lineage: Bacteria > Candidatus Binatota > Binatia (SeqCode) > Binatales (SeqCode) > Binataceae (SeqCode) > Binatus (SeqCode) > Binatus sp. (SeqCode). The sequence goes on along the minus strand of NZ_DATCTO010000076.1, from coordinate 13,484 downwards.
CCAATATCGCGCGTGAAGATATCGAGCATGTGGCGGTCGCCGCACTGGCCCATCGCATCATGCTCAACTACGCCGCGCTAGCCGACGGAATCGACGCCGCGCACATTGTCGAGCGCGTCATCAAGTCGGTTCGCGCCGGGAAGCCATAGGCAGCCGGCGATGCTCGAAGCACGCGCTTTCGAGCCGGAATTTTTGCGCAAGCTCGACCGCCTGGTGCTGGGTATCAAGCGTGCCCGCACGGTGCGCGCGGGCCAGCGCGCGCTGGGCAGAATCCAGGGGCTCGGAATCGAACCGGAAAATTTCAAGGCGTACGCGCCCGGCGACGATTTGCGCTTTCTCGATTGGAACGCGTTCGCGCGGTTTGACGAATTGATGCTGCGAACCTACCGCGCCGATCGCCAGGTCGAGGTTACCGCGCTGGTGGACGCCAGTGCGTCGATGGGATTGCCCGAGCGCGACGACAAGCTGGGGCTCGCGTTGGCGATCGGAGCGTCGCTCGCGTACATCGGGATGTCGGATAATGACGCGGTTCGAATCGGCGCATTCTCGATGCATCGTGGGGCGATGAAGCTCGACGCCACGCCGTTTCATCGCCGCCGCGAGTCATACCTCAATTTCAGGCCGTTCGTGATGTCGGTGAAAGCGGGCGGCGAGACCCGGCTGGGCGCGGCCGTCGATCAATTGCTGCTGCAGCGCCGGCCGGCAGGGACGGTAGTTGTCATCTCGGATTTCCTCGTCAATGAAAGCGACGTCGAAGACGCGCTCAAGCGGCTGGTGATGGCGCGCCACGAGGTAAAAGTTGTCCACGTGATGGGCGAGCAGGAGCGCACCGCTTCGTATCCATCGGGACTGCTGCGCGTGCGCGACGCGGAGACCGGCGAAGTCCGCGAGACCGTGCTGGGCCCGGCTACGGCCGCCGCGATCCGGCGCAAGGTCGAAAAGATAGCCGCGCGGATACGTGAGATCTGCACGACGCACGCGATTACTTACGCGCAGGCGTTCGGAGCGGGCAATCTGGATAGCATTATGGAGCGCGAACTCCCGCGGCTCGGAATTGTGAGATAATCGTGGGTCTCCTCAATCCGCAGAACTTCATCTATGGACTCAGCCTCGCGCTGTTGGTGCTGATCTATCTGCGCGCTCGCTCGCGTCCGACCATCGAAGTGTCGAGCCTGATGCTCTTCGACCAAGCGCCCGCGCCGGTTGCGAGCGTCCGTCACGTGCGGATCGACCCGCTGTTCTGGCTCGAGCTGGCGGCGCTGACGGCGCTGACGCTGGCGATCGCGGGATTGTACGTGATGAGGCCGCGCACCCCCGGTCACGGCCGGATCCATGCGCTGGTGTTCGATCTCGGCGCCGGGATGAGCGCGCGCGAAGGCTCCGGCACGCGACTGGACCAGGCCCGCCGGGAGGCGATGGAAATAATCGATCAAGCGCCGGCTGGAGACGAGTTCAGCGTCATCGCATACGCACTCGAGGCGCAGGCGCGCCATCCGCAGACCGCGAACCTGGCTGACCTGCGCAAGGTGCTCGGCGACTTGGTTCCCATGGCGCTGCCCGCACGCACGGCGGCTCTGAGAGCGGCGCTGATTCGCGCGCGCGGCGCCTCGGAAATCGATCTGTTTGCCGATCGGCCGCCCCCGGCTGCGATTTTGGCCGACGCCGCCCCGACCGCGCGGGTAAATTTCCACCTGGTCGGTTCCGGCGACTTCAACCTGGCGATCGTGTCGCTCGATGCCGGCATCCCGGGCTCGACGCGCGGCCGCGCCGTGATTCGCAATTTCTCCGCGCGGCCTCATCCCTGCGAACTGGCGATCGATCTCGGCAACCGCGAGGAGTTTCATCAGACCCTGATGCTCGCGCCGCGTGAACAGGTCGTGGTCCCGTTCGGACCGCTCAAGTCGGGAGGTGTGCTGCACGCGCGAATCCTGACTCCCGATGCGATCGACGCAGACAACAACCGCTACGCCTACGCGCCGTCCGATCGTGCGGCGCAGGCCCTGGTCCTCTCGCCCGACGCCGCGGTGCGCGACGATATCGCGCGCGTGCTGCTCGCGGTCAACGCGAATTTCCAGATCGAGACCGCCGATCCCGCCAAGTATCTTGCGCATGCGCGCGCATCCGGCGCCGGCGCGAAGCCGCTCGAACTGGCTGTCATGCACGATTGCTATTTGCCCGCGGCCGGGGCGGCGTCCACGCTGCTCATCTATCCGCCGCAACTTGCGAAGAACCTGCCGTACGCCGCCGCAATCGGAATCTCCGTCAATGGAACGATTGCGAGCGCCGATGTTCGCGGTGACGCGATGGGCGAAGCACCCGCCGTCGAATCCCTGGCGCTGGGCGCGACGCGAATCGTAGCGATCCCCGAATGGATGGCCTTGATTGCGACCGCAACCGGCCCCGCTCATTGGTCGATCCCGCTGGCCGCGATCGGGCGTGGTGCGGGCGGTCGCGTCGGCGTGCTCGCATTCGACGTCCGCGATCATCTTCTGCTCGCCCCCGATCATCTCGACGCGCTGGTGCTGACGGTCGATCTGATCAAGCAACTGATCGCGCCGCGCGATATTTTGATCGTGCCGACCGGCGCTGATGTGAGCGTAGCCGCAACCGCAACCGCGCGCGTCACCCAGCCCGACGCAAGCGCGCGCACCGTCACGGCCGACAAATGGGGCCGCGTGCGAATCCGTCCGCTGCAGGCCGGGCGTTACACCGTCGAGTCGGGGGGAGAGACGACGCAGGTGTTCGCCAACTATTACGACGCGGCCGAGTCCGACCTTGGCGCCAAGTCGCAGGCCGAAGCGAGCGCGCCGGCCCAAAAGGCCGCTGCCGCATCGAACGCGCAATCCGCCGGGGAAGCGCAGCCGCTGGTTTTCATTTTGCTCGCGCTGGCGTTGCTCGCGCTGACGGTTGAATCCGCGATGCTGATTGGCCACGCCGGCCGCTGGGGGATGCGCCATGTTTGATCGGCCGCATCTGCTGTGGCTGCTGCTGCTCGCGGCGGTGGCCGTGGCGCCGGGAATTGTCGCGATGCGCGGCGGAATGCGGCTGGCGGGCGCTGCGGCGGCGACACTTCGCGCGCTGTGCGTTGTAGCGCTGGTCGCGATGCTCGCGGGGCTGCGCATTCCAGGGCGTATCGCCGCGCAAAGCGTCGCGGTGGTCGTGGCGCTCGATGAGTCGCGCTCGGTGTCGCCCGATCAGCAGGATTGGATGCGCGGCCAGGTCGAACAGTTGAAGTCCGCGATGGCTCCGGGCGACCAGCTCGGGATTGTAGGTTTTGGCCGCGACGCGCGGTTGCTTGCACCGCTGACGGATCCCCGGCTGCTGGGGCATTTCGGCCACGGCGCCGATGAAGGGGCCACCAATATTGCCGGCGCGCTGACCGCGGCCGAAAGCCTGTTTGCGCCGGAAGCGGACAAGCGAATCGTGCTGCTGAGCGACGGCAACGAAACCGAGGATTCCGCGGCGGCGGAGGTTCCCGCGATGCTCGAGGACGGTGTGCGAATTTTCGCCGCCGCGCCGCCGCCGTCGGCTACCGAGAGAATTGCGGTCACCAATTTCTATTCCCCGGACACGATCCGCGCCGATCAGCGCTTTGCATTCAGAATCGACGTTGACAGCGAATCGCGGTCTGCGGTCGCAGCCATACTCAAGCTCTACCGCGACGGCACTGCCGTCGGCGGGGAATCGATCACGCTGAAGCCGGGGCTGAACCGCTTCGAGCTGCCCTATCGGCTGGAGCGCGCGGGTGCATACTTGATGAGCGCGGAAGTCTCGATTGCTGCTCCGCGGGTGGCGTTGAATCCGCGGGTCGAGGCCGCGATTTCGGTGACCGGCGCGCCGCGGATTCTGATCGCCTCGAGCACGCCGCCGGAAAGCCTCGTAACCGCGCTCAAGATGCGCAACTACCAGATCGATTTCGTGTCGCCCCGCAGCCTGAGCGAACACCCGGTGGATTACCTGCCCTATCAACTGGTCATCCTCGACGACGTGCCCGAGGGATCGCTGACGCCCGCGGCGCAGCACGCGCTCAATCGCTACGTCGCCGACTACGGCGGCGGACTGGTCGTCACGGGCGACACCTTGCGCCAGGAGACACTGGCCGGCGGCGAGTTGGAAAAGGCCTTGCCGGTAAAGTTTGTGCCGCAACCGCCGCCGCCCTCGCGCGAGCCGATTGCCGTTTACCTCTGCATCGATCGCTCGAACTCGATGAGTTACGACTCGCGCTATCCGGCGGTGCGCGACGGCGAGCGAATTCGCTACGCCAAGCAAGCCGCGATCGCGCTGCTGCGCCAGCTCGACGATACTGATTTAGCCGGCGTGATCGCGTTCGATTCGCAGCCGTACGTGCTCGCGCATCTGCAGCCGCTCGGCGAAGATCGCGGCGAGCTCGAAAACCGCATCGATCGCCTGCAACCCGGCGGCGGCACCGACTTCAAGGAGGCGCTCGAAATCGCCGAACGCGAGATTCTGCAGAGCGGCATCGCGGTGCGCCAGGTGATTCTGCTCACCGACGGCGACACCAACCGCCAGTATCAGGACCACGACGACCTGATCGCCGAATTCGCCCGCCAGCACATTCCGGTCTCGACCATCCGCATCGGCCCCGACCTCGCCAATCTGCGCTTGCTGCAGGACTTCGCGCAGGCGACCGGCGGCGTCTTCTATCGCGTGCAGGATATCGAGAAGTTGCCGCTGCTGCTGGTCGGATTGACGCGCCAGGCGATGAACCGGCGCAAGCCCGATCGCACCACCGTCGAAGCCGGCGAGGCAACCACGATGCTCTCCGGGATCAGCATCAAGGAGATTCCGCCGATAGATTTCTTCGCCGCCGCCGAGCCCAAGGACGGTGCGCAAGTCGCGCTCAAAGTCGCGCGCGCCGGCAAATCTGCGCCGCTGCTCGCGGCGTGGCAGTATGGACTCGGCCGCACCGCGATTTTCGCCGCCGTACCCGATTCGCTTGCCACACTGAGCTGGATTCGATGGAACCGCTACGCGGAATTCTGGTCGCAGGTGGCGAGTTGGACGATGCGCCAGGGCGACTCCGGGATGTTCACGATGCGCGTCCATGGCGCGCCTGACGGATCGATCACGGTCGAGGCTGAAAGGGCCGATCGCAATCCCGTCAGCGACCTGGTCTGCCGGATCACCGGGCCGGGACGCGCCATCGACGTTGCGATGACCGAGGCCGACGCCTCGATCTATCGGGGCGAAGTCGGGCCGCTGCCACGCGGCAAGTACGCCGCGACGTTGATGTTCAAAGCGGGCGATTCCGAAAAAATCCTCGAGCAGCGCGAATTCGCCGCCGCCGGATCGATTCCGGCCGACAGCGCCGAGCTACGCATCAAACCGCCCAATCTCGAACTGCTGCGCCGCCTATCAACCGCGACCCACGGCGCGTTCGACGCGCCGGCCGCGACAATTGTCCGCCATAATGGCCAGACCGTGGCCTTTCGCCGCAACGCGGATCCGTGGCTGATTCCCCTGGTGATCATGCTGTTCCTGGGAGAAGTGTTTGTGCGTCGCCGCTATCTCGGCGATTGACGATGGAGCGCTGCATGAAAATTTCCGCTGCCAATCGTTCTCATCTCATGGCCGCAGCCGTTCTCCTGGCCGCCCTCGTCGCTCCCGCCGCGACCGCGATCGCCGCCGCCTCACCGCGCGACGCCGGCGCGCTTGCCAAGTCCACCTACATCTATATTGCAACGGTTCGCAAAGACGGCAACCAGAGCCAAGCCGCGCCGGTTTGGTTCATTACCACCGGCGACAACCAGGTCCTGATCGAAACCTCGCCGGCCAGCTGGAAGGCCAGGAGAATCAAGCGCGGCAGCCCGGCGCTCGTATGGATTGGCTCGCGCACCGGCCCGGCGTTCATCGGCAAAGCGGAAATCGTCGAGGACAAGGCGCTGCAGGACCAGGTGATCGCGGGTTACCCCAAGAAATATATGCTCGCGCGAATCGGCTATGCCCGTCCCACTCGCGCCAAGCTGGATTCAGGCCAGATAGTCGTGATTCGAATTTCGCCGACGCGGGATCTGCCCGACGGATTTCAGTCTGCGCCCGCAACTCCGGCGCCCGTCCTTGACGAGACGGCAAAGCCCGCTTCCGCCCAATAGAACGTGTCTTGAAATTGGTCTGCCATTCGGTCAGCATCCCGCCCCATGCGTTTAGTTCGATTAGCAATGGCTTTGGTTGTCACCGCTCTGGTAGCGAGCGCGAACTGCTTTGCGAGCGACTTCGCGTCGTTGCGCGAGCCGGGATTCGATTTGCTTACGCCGGCGCCACATCAAATCGACATCGAAGCCGGCGACACCTACCAGTTCCTGGTTGGCGCCAACACGCTGCGCCGCCGGATCAACTCATTTCCCGACAGCGCGATTAGCTTGCAGCACGACCTCGGCGTCTCGCAGATGCAACTGCCCGAGGTGCTGCTTTCGTACTGGTTCGACAGCGTCAACGCGGCGCAGTTCCAATTCAGATACTTCGGTTTGTATGGCAGCAAACCGCAAACTCAACCGCTGGCATTTGGCGGAACGATAATCTCCGCGTCTCAGAATCCATTTGTGGTTCCGGTGGGCGGAACCTTCAGTAACTCCGCCCGCGCGTATCAGAAACTGAATCCCGGCGGGACGCGATGGTACACGTTCGGCGGATACTACGAGCGCCGCCTGACGCCGCTGTATCAGGATCGCGAACAGGGATTGCCGGTCTTTCTTCAGGGATGGGACCTGCGCGCAAAGATCGGACTCGAGTTCACGTACAACGATTTTCGAATCAACGACGGCTCGCCAAAGTTCAGCCAGCGCTCGCTGTTCGAGGCGCGAATCCGTTTCCATGATAAGGGGCTGCCGATACCGGCGATCGGCCTGGAGGCGCGGCGATGGCTGGCGCCCAACCTCGCGTTCGAGCTGACGGCGCAGGGCTATTGGGCCAACAAGTGGGACTCCGGCCGCAGCGAGGGCGGTACGGTTTACGACTCGCAATCGGGCTTCGAGACTCACTGGCGCGTGGTTTACTCGAACCGCGACTGGCGCGGTTTCGCCCCATTTGCCGGCGTAAACTACTATTACTCGAAGTACACGCAGACTTCCGCGGGGGTGGGCAATTTACTGCGCGTGCAGATGATCGGACCCGAACTCGGCTTCAACTGGAGCATCTGATCCTCGCCTGACGGCGCTGTCCTAATTCGCGGTCGAATGTCCTAAGTTGAATTTGCGAGTGTCCTAATTCACTAGAGCGGGCCAGCCGGAACCAACCGGGCGGGAGATGACAAAACCGCGAGGCTGATATAAGATAACGTTCCGGCGATGGCGAAAAGCAAACTGATGGTAGTGCCCAAGCTGCGTCCCGGCGAGGGCAGGGAAATCGAGGTAATCAGGCGAACCGTAGCGCAGACCGACGGCACCACCGCCTATGAATTCGATATTGATATTTCGCATGCGCCGGTCCCCGATCGGCGCTATCTAGCCGACGGTGCCGCAATCTTATTCAGCGGCGATGGCGTCCGGTTGGTACTTGGTCAGCAGCGGTTGCTATCCCCGAAGGAAATGCGTTCCGCAGTCGTCGTGTTCTTGAGCGCGCAAGCCGTTATTCAGTTCTTGCGAAGTTGCAAGGATTTCCATCCGGCTGTCAGCAAATATTCTAACCAGCATCATATGGTCGAATCGCTGGCCGACATTCAAGCCGAACCTGAACACACCACGTTCATAACAAGCAACGTGATTTTGACCGCATTCTCTGGGCGCGAAGCCTGCTTGGATTTTTACAATTCGTCACCGTTCGTTTTGGCGGTCGCCCAGCGGGGTGGAAAATTCGCGCTCGACCCGATTTTGCGGGTTGATTTGGGCACTGGCCTGCTGGTCGCGATTCTGGATAGAATGGAGTCCTTGAAATCCGACCTGCCTACGTTCTAGAACATTGGCAGGTAGGAGTGCGCCGGACATGAACGAGCTAGACAGATATCAGCCGGATGACTGGTCGCGCGATGGTGTCACTACCGTCCGAGGACGAGCCGAACGCCGTTTCCCAAAACGGGCCAAGGAAAAGTGGCTTGCGATGGCGGCAAAAGCGACGATACTCTCGATCACCGTAGCCGCATTGATCCCGGCCACTATGGCATTGCCCAAGTCCGCTTTGGTTCAGCGAGCCGCTTTCGCGGACGTGAGTCACCAAAAGGAAAAGTACTCGCAGCTTCGAGACGTGGAACCAGATTACTGGCCGAGGTTGCTCAATTTTCTTGACCAGTTCCCGCGGGACGAAACGGCTAACTCGGATTTCGATCCCGATCCGTTTACCTAGCCGCCGCTGGCCTCGATTCCGATGGCCAGTTGGTGGCGGACCGAATTAAACCCGCAAGGCTTGTCCCAGGGTGACGTAATCGAGCTCCTAATTTCCGGATGCGCTGTTATGCCCCTCCGCCCATTGCGGAGCCGACCGTTGCGTCAGGGGAAATCGGGCTGGGAAGAATTGACAGGATGGTCGCCGGGGAACAATGGTGTCGGCCACTATCTTGCCGCTGGCAAGATGCTTCCTTGCTTGGTCGTCTCGCACAGTTGCGATTTGGAAAAGCCGAAAGACACCGCGCGGGTTCTCATAGCCCCGATACGCCCACTCACCGCGTTTACTCCCGAAGAGCGCGAGTTGGTGTTACAGCGGTCGCGCGCCAATCTTGTCCCGCTGTCAGAGATCCCCGGTTGGGAAGATAGTTGCGCCGACTTGAGATGCATCTCTTACGTTGATCGACAGATGGTGGCTGCGTCAGAACGTGTGGTGTCCATGACGGAAGAAGCGACGAAGATTTTTCAGGCTCAGCTTGTCCTCTTCTTCACGCGAATCGTGGTCCCGTCGGACGAGTTCAATAAAGCGACCTGACAACAGGGTGTCTTAATTTTCCGCGCTCAGTGTCTTAATTCAGACAATACCCGCCTGACATAGTCGCTGGCCTCACGCGCGGCGCGCGGTTATATCAGGATCGTGGCGAACGATTCCCCATCCGCGCTGATCAAGTGCGCGCTCAATTGCCGATGCCCGGTATGCCGAAACGGCGCGATTTTCCGATCGCACTTCAGGATGAATCGCGAGTGCCCGCGATGCCACGTCGTGTTCTGGAAGGATCCAGGAGAGACGTTGGGCGCGATGTATCTCGACTTCGCGGTGGCCTCCGGCGCGTTCCTTATCGGCTGGGCGATTCTCGCCTTCGCCGCGCGCCTCTCTGATGCCGTCCAGATATTTTTTCTGAGCGCGGTCGCCGCCGGCAGCGTGCTGCTCTGCTACCCGCTCACGCGCAGCGCGTGGACCGTGCTGGTTTATCTGTCGGGCGGAATCGAGCGCCCGCGCTTGCGCACCATCCAGGGCGGCAAGAAGGCTTCTTGACCCGATTTCTCGGGCCTCGATCCGACCTGTTTTAGTCTCGTCGCGCCAATCTTGAACGCGCCGCCAGCTTCTCCTGCAGATGGCTCAGGCGCTCGGCGGCTGCCGCGATCGTCTCGTCGCTTTTCGAAAACGTGAATCGAATCTTCCGATGCCCCAATTCCGGCCGATGGTAAAAGCTTGAACCGGGCACCGCGGCGACGCCGACTTCATCGAGGATGAAATCCGCCGCCGCGAAGTCGTCTTTGAATCCGAGCCCGCCAATCTCCGCGACGATGTAATACGCGCCGTCGGGGTTGCTGCATTCCAGGCCGGCCCTCGTGAGCGCCGCGTACAACGCGCCGCGCTTGCGCTCGTACATCGCGGTCAGCTCGGCATAAAACGATTCCGGCAGCCGCAGTGCGACGGCCCCGGCTTCCTGCAGCGGATGCGGCGCGCCCACCGTCAGAAAGTCATGCACCTTGCGAATCGCCGCGGTGATTCTCTCGCTGGCGATCACGTACCCCAGCCGCCATCCGGTTATCGAGTAGGTCTTCGACAGCCCGCTAATCGTCACCGTCCGCTCGGCCATCCCCGCAAGGCTCGCGATCGATACGTGGCGCGCGCCGCCGTAAATGATGTGCTCGTAAATCTCATCGGTGATCGCCAGCGTGTCATGACGCCGGCACAGCGAGGCGATCGCTTCGAGCTCGGGACGGGTGAAGACCTTGCCGCTCGGATTGTGCGGAGTGTTGATCACGATTGCCTTGGTGCGCGGACCGAATGCCGCTTCGAGCTCGGCGCGATCGATCGAAAAATCCGGATCGCGCAGCGCCACGTAGCGCGGCGTCGCACCGGCCAGAATCACGTCGGGGCCGTAGTTCTCGTAGAACGGCTCGAAGATGATCACCTCGTCGCCGGGGTTGATCACCGCCAGCATCGTCGCGATCATCGCCTCGGTCGCGCCGCAGGTTACCGTGATGTTGCGGTCGGGGTCGCACGCGATGGCGTTGTAGCTGCGCACCTTGTCCGCGATTGCGCGGCGGAAATTCGGCGAGCCGTGGGTGATCGCGTACTGATTGTATTCCTCGTCGATCGCGCGCTTGGCGGCCTCCTTGATTTCGGCCGGCGCGGGAAAGTCGGGAAATCCCTGCGCCAGGTTCACCGCACCGGACTTGAGCGCGCGTCGCGTCATCTCGCGGATTACGGATTCGGTGAACAGTCGTGTCCTGGCGGAAATCTCAGTCGGCATGACTCTGCGCGATCATCGCGCGCGGAAATTCGATGCGCGCGGCAACTCGGTTGTTCGGATTCTAGCCGCGCACGCGTGCGCGCGACAACTCGCCCGATTCCAATGTCGGATTAAATTGAAAATTAACCCCGAATTGTGAATGGATCGGCGTGATTTCAGCGACAGATCGGGAGCAGGCGAAACCGGGGATGCTTTGAATTCAGCGAAATGGGATTGCGGCGCTACGATGCCGCCCGCTAATCAGCCCCTTCCTCTTCCAGCATGCCGGGTCCCTGGCGCAGCCGCCATTCATCGATTACCTCGACGTTGAAGCGCCAGTCGCTTCCGATCTTGAAACCGGGCAACTGTCCTTTCTTGAGCAGGCGGTAGATCGTCGAGCGATGTACTCGCAGATATTCGGCCAGCTCATTGACTGTCAGCACCTTCGTCGAGGATGCCATCCTTTCACTTCCTCTTTAATGCGCCTATCCGTTCTTACGCTGGCAAACAAGCTACCATAAAAGGTGAACTGCGCTATAGACTCTCTTATTGGACTATTTCCCGCCTAAGGTCAAGCCTTAGGGGGATATACCGCGCCTCATTGTGTTATTCAGCACTGAATCGGCGCGGTTTTGGTGCGTTTTGACGGTCTAGCCGAACAGTCGGTTGGCCGCTTCCCTCAGCTCCGCGCGATGGTCCGGGTGAGCAATCGCGATCAATTCGGCGGCGCGCTCGCGATGGTTCTTGCCCAGCAGCCGCGCGATGCCGAATTCGGTCACGACAGTATCGGCGAAATAACGCGGCACCGTTACCAATGCGCCGGCTTCGAGTTGCGGCACGATGCGCGAAATCGCGCCGCCCACCGCGGTTGATTGCAGCAGCGTAATCGCGCGTCCGCCCGGGCATAGAAACGCACCGATATGAGTCTCCGGCTGGCCTCCGGTACCGTTCATCATCCGCGCGCCGAGCACGCTCTCGGAGTTAATCTGACCGGTCAGATCGATGCTGAGCGCATTGTTGATCGACGTCTGCCGGTAGTTCGAGGAAACCGTCGCGAGCTTGAGCACGTAGTCGGGATCGTAAAGCTCGAACGCCGGGTTGTCGTCGATTATCCGCAAGTCGTCCGGATCCGAGCCCGTCCACGCGATCGCCACCGCCTTGCCGCGATGAATCGTCTTGCGCCGGCCGTTGATGATCCCGGCGTCAACCAGCCGCGCGATTCCCGGCGCGACCATCTCGGTATGCAGCCCCAGGTCGTGCTTGGCGTCGAATGCGCCCAGCCGCGCCATCTGCGAACCGGGTTCTCCGATTCCGATCTGAATCGTCACGCCGTCTTCGACCAGTTCGCTCAGGTATCCCGCTACCGCCTTTAACTCTTCGGCCGGCTGCGCAAGGCTGAGCAACACGCGCAGATCCTGAAGTGGCGTGCGTTGCAGATACTGAGCGATCGGCCAGATACGTTCGACTCCCGCCTCCGCAATGATCGCGCGGATGCCCTCGCGCTTTTCCGCGTCCATCGCCGCCAGCGCCTGCTCGATAGCGGCCAGATCGGGCGGCGGTGGAGTTCCCTCGACGAAATAGGCGAACTCCGAGACATGCATGTAAACGTCGCCGTAAGTGCGCGTCATGCTGGCGTCAACTTCGGCGATCGCACGGCGCGCGCGCCGCACGTACATCCGCTTGTTCCACTGATGCGGCCCGAAGCTGACGAATCCCTTGGCGTTGGGCGTGGTGACGTTGACGAAGGTGAAATCTATCGGCTTGTCTTCGGCCGGCCGTTCGTCGTGCGGCTTGAAGCCGGTCGAAAATAAATTGGGCAGGTAGGTGGCCGCATGGCTGTCATGCGACGGACGTCCCATGTTGCCGATGAACAGCTCGAACTCAAGCCGGAAATGCGCCGCGGCTTCTCCGCTTAGCCATCCCGGGTCGATTATCGGCGACGACATCCTGAGATCGACCACGCCGCCGATCTGCTTGCCGCGCGCCGCCAACGCGCCCTGCATCACAGTTCCCGCCGCGAGCGGGAAATTCACCCGCATCCCCGCCTTTACCATTGCGGCCGCTTCGTCAGCCGAAATCGTGCGCGATCGGTAATACTCCTGCCAGTTCATTTGAGCGTTTCCTCTCTGATGTGCGAGACCCGGCGCCGACCAATGAACCGGGACCTCAAGCCGACACAATGCCTGATTAACGGCCTGCGCGGCAAACTTGTTCGCCCCGACCCGAGCGGCTAGCTTTCGAGCATGCTGATTGCCGACGGCGAGTTCCGCTACGACGTCCGCCGCGCCGGCGAGTTGATCGCTGTCGAGGATGAAACCCTGGCCGCAGGCAGAATCCACGGCATCCGGCGCCTCGCGAGCGGATCCAACGTGTACGAAGTCGAAGCCGTGCTCGACGACGCCGGGCTCATCCGGCGCGTAGTCGTCAGCTACAGCCGCGGCCCCTTCACTCGCAATGCCACCTACGAATCAGCCGACGGTTTTCTGCGCGGGAACGTCGGCGCGATGGGCGGGCGCAACGACTTGACCACCAAGCTCGGACGCTATGGCGAAGTGGATGCCGACCTGATCGTCTTCCGCGCTCTGACCATTGCCCACATTCGCGAACGCGGGCAGACGCGATGGACCGGACGGGTGGCGGCAATCGATCCGAATACCCTCGTCGCTGCCACCAGCAAACAGTCGTGCCGCCAGCGGGGCAACGATCCGCACCTGTGGATTTACGAGCCGCGGATGGGCGACTCCGAGGAAATTGAGATTGACGACTCGGGACTCGTGATCCGCCGGCGCGATTCACGCGGCATCGAGACCCTGCTCGTCTCGACACCTCTCCCCCTTGCCCAGTTCTAACAGGGACGAAGTCCCGCAGCTTCTCTTATTACTGGGTGCAGGGCTCAGCCCTGCCATCG